>JAEEOX010000039.1 GCA_016284485.1 Bacillota bacterium
GGGGATGGATTTGCAGAAAAAAAGATTTTGCGGAATCTTTTGAAACTTCAACCTTTCTTCAAGGTTCGGCTGGTATTTTGGTACCATCAAAGGAGGGAAAACTCATGAAATTCAGGAAACTCACGGCCCTCTGCCTGGCCGCCGCGATGGTCTTCACCATGGCGGCCTGTGGAGCGGCAAACGATACACAGACAGAAGCAAACACCGGAACAGAGGTGCAGGAGACAACGACTACGGAAGCATACGAGGCTGTGGTCAGCTCCGCGGACGGCGTCTATGAGAACTCAGTCATCGACACCGCCGACATGTTCACGGAGCGCGACCTCACCCAGAACGCGGACTTGACGGAGGCGGTGTACTACACGGTCTCCGACGGGCAGGACATCGAGATCACCGAGGCGGGAGTCTACGTGCTTCAGGGCACTGCCGCCAACGTGACGGTGAAGGTGGACTGCGCCGACGAAAACGCCAAGGTCCAGCTGGTGCTGGACGGCGTGACCATCACCAATGATTCCGCACCTGCCGTCTACGTCTTAAGCGCGGACAAGGTCTTTATCACCACCACCGATGGGACGGTGAATACCCTCAAGGTCACCGGCACCTTCCAGGCGGACGGGGACACCAACCTTGACGGCGTGATCTTTTCAAAGGATGACCTGGTGCTGAACGGCCTTGGTACCCTGGTGATCAGTTCCACAGACCACGGGGTGGTATCCAAGGACGGTCTCAAGGTCACCGGCGGGACTTACGAGATCACGGCTCAGGGCGACGGCCTCAAAGCTCACGACTACATCGAGATCGCTGACGGCACCTTCAGCATCACCGCCAACGACTGCATAGAAGCAAAAGACGATGACGATGATACCATCGGCTATGTATACATCCTGGGTGGCAGCTTCGATCTGGACGCGGCAGACGACGGCATCCATGGAACCACTTACCTTGAGATAGACGGCGGCAGCTTCGACATCACAGGCGCCGAGGGCCTGGAGGCCACCTGCGTCCAGCTCAACGGCGGCGACATCACCATATACGCTACGGATGACGGCATCAACGCCGCCCAGAAATCCGCCTCGGTGACCTGCAGGCTGGAGATCAACGGCGGGAGCTATAACATATCCATGGGTCAGGGCGACACCGACGCCGTGGACGTAAACGGTGATCTCAGCATAACCGGCGGCGATATCAACATAGTCGCCCAGTCGCCCTTCGACGCGGATGGACAGATATCCTTCACGGGCGGCACAGTGACGGCCAACGGCCAGCAGCTCACCACCATCACATCTCAGATGATGGGTGGCCCCGGAGGGGGCATGATGGGCGGCGGCATGGGCGGTCAGCCCGGCGGTCCTGGCCAGGGCCAGGGAGGTCCCTGGGGCTGATGCCGGTAAACTAAACCTTTCAGATACTTTTTCATAGAAAATTCCTCAGATGCCCTCTGCGACTTGCGGAGGGCATCTTACTTGAAAGATCAGCCTCCAGGAGTTAAAATCTAAACAGAAACGACAAACCTTTACAGGAGGAAAACATGGACCTTACACTTAAAGAGAGACTTGCCAAAAGGTTTTACAGATATTCAGAGATACCCAGCCAGAGCGACCCGGCCAACCCGGTGATCCCATCGTCCCAGGGGCAGTGGGAGATGGCGGAGCTCCTCAGGGAGGAGCTGGAGGACATGGGCCTCGCAGACGTCACCGTGGATCAGCACGGCATCGTCTACGGCCACCTGCCCGCACGCCTGAGCCCGGGTCACGGGCAGGTGCCTGCAGTGGGCTGGTGCTGCCACATGGACACGGTGGCAGTGGGGCTCAGCCCCGAGGTGCACCCCCTGACCATTCACAATTACCAGGGCGGCGACATCCTCCAGAACGAGGAGAAACAGCTTTACATCAGGGCGGCGGAGCATCCGGAGCTTCTGGACTACATCGGCCAGGACATCATCGTCTCCGACGGCACTTCTGTGCTGGGGGCTGACAACAAGGCGGCGGTGGCCAACATCATGACCGCCCTGGAGATCCTTCAGGAGGATCCCTCCAGGGAGCACGGCGACATTTATGTGGCCTTCACTCCCGACGAGGAGACCGGCCTCAGGGGCTCAAAACTCATAGACTTCAGCAAGTTCCCGGTGGAGTTCGCCTACACCATCGACTGCTGCGAACAGGGCGAGGTTGTCTACGAGACATTCAACGCAGGTGAGGCTGTGCTCAGCGTCAAGGGCATTTCAGCTCACCCCATGAGCGCCAAGAACGTGCTGGTCAACGCCTGCACCGTGATGCGGGACTACGCCGACCTGCTGGATCAGGCGGAGGTGCCGGAGCACACCGAGATCCGCGAGGGTTACCTCTGGGTCTCTGAAATGTATTCCGACGGCGTCACCGGCAAGGTGGTCATCGACATCCGTGACCACGACCGCGCAAAATACGAGTACCGCAAGCAGGTCCTTCAGGAGGCCCTGGAGATCGTCAGGCTCAAGTACCCCAGAGCCGAGATCTCCCTTGAAATGAAAGACATATACGGCAACATACTGGACGCCATGACCGATCAAAACAGGGAGTGCGTGGATCTGCTTCTGGAAGCCCTGAAGGAGGTGGGAGTCACTCCCATCATCAAGGCCATGAGGGGCGGCACCGACGGGTCATTCATTTCCACCAAGGGAATCCCCACGCCCAACTATTTCACCGGGGCCCTGAACTTCCACTCCTCTGCGGAGTTCCTGCCCATGGACGCCTTCGAGAACGCCCTGAAGGTGACGCTGAAGCTCATGGAGCTCATCGCGTCCCGAGGATAGGACGGGGCAACGGTTCGGACGAGGGTTCGGGCTGCAACCAGGACGCAGTCCCGGGCTTATACGAAAACTTGTGCAAAATCCCCTTTCGGCGGTATGGAAATGCCGGATATGTTGTGATATAATACACTACGTATACGAATAAGGGGATTTTTTGTTTTTTGAGAAGGGGAGGAAATAATGAAGTATTGTTCCAGATGTGGGAATGAATTAACTGAAAAAGATGTTTTTTGCTCCAAGTGCGGGGCTAAGGCTTCGAGATATGCAGTGGACGCCAAGGAGGGCAAGCCTGAGAGGGGCAAGACCGACAAGCACGCAGCGCTCATCGGAGAAAGCGTCCCGGGGGCCAGATACACGGCGGCGGTGGAGAAGAACGCCATCGGAGTCACCGAGTACCTGAGGCGCGCTGCGGACATGGAGCTGATGAGGTACGGCATCAACCGCATCGGCTGGAGCCTGGAACTCAAGGAAGCCGAGACGGTGAAAAAGATCGAGGCGGAGGACGAGGCTCTCAAGACCTTCAATGAGAAGGCCGAAAAGGTAGAAAAGAAGATAAATGACTACCAGAAGAGAGAGTACAGGGAGAAGGTCTACAGCTTTACGCCCAAGCCGGATCCCAAGGTATGCTGCATCGTCCTGGGAGCGCTCATACTTCTGTACATCATCTTGCTCATCGCCAAGGTCAAGTGGGGTATCATGAAGTTCCCCGTGAGCCTCATCGTGATATTATTGATCTTCGCTGCGATCATCCTGGGCATTGAGGTGTACAAGTACATCACCGGCAAGTCCGAGCACGAGCGGCAGGAGGAGGAAGCCAAGGCTGCCTACGAGGAAGAGCAGAACAAGATCATGGAGAGCACCCTCGAATTGCTTAATAACGATCTGAGAGATTATGAGAAGCTGATCCGCGACCATGAGAAGGCCAAGAAGGACCTTCAGGAGATAGATCTCAACGAGATCGAGGCGGAGATATCCCTGAACAACAAGGAGAAGCAGGCTACCGAGGAGATGCTGGACAAGTTCTACGCCCCCCAGGCGCTGAACGCAGAGTACAGGTCTCTGGTGCCCGTGGCAACTCTTTACGAATATTTCAAAACAGGCAAGGTCAAGGACCTGACCTCCGGCGACGGAGCGTACAGGGTCTACAAGAAGGAGGCGGCAGACGGCAAGGTGACGGGAGATCTTCAGGAACTCTACGCCAGATTTGCCGGCAAGAATCACTCCGATGACATCCAGTTCGCCGTCTATGACAAGGTCAAGAGCTACGACGATCTGGCCGGCAACCTGATGAACTCCCTGGACGAGGCCATCAAGCAGAGCCACGAGAAAGAGGGAGAACTCAAAGTAAGCAGAGAAATGAACAGTTTCTACAAGGGAATGGCCAAGAGAAGAGAAAGCCACCGCGAGTACGTGGACAACGTGGACACGTATTCCAGAAACTGGTTCTGATAGAGAATCGGCCGGGAGCAGCCCGGCGCAATGAGCCGGCACAGGCCGGCACTGAAAGGAGTCCAAATGGAAACAACATTAGTAAGAGATCTGTATCGCTGCACCGAAAAATACGGCGGCAAGGAAGTCCTGGTGAGAGGATGGGTAAGGAACAACCGCAACTCCAACAAATTCGGGTTCATCGACTTGAATGACGGTTCATTCTTCAAGTCCCTGCAGGTGGTATATGAGGAGGACTCCGTGGCCAATTACGAGGAGATAGCCAAGTGCTACGTAGGCTCCGGCCTGGCGGTGAGAGGCATCCTGACCCTGACTCCGGAGGCGAAGCAGCCCTTCGAGATCAAGGCCAGAGAGGTGGTGGTGGAAGGACCTTCCACACCGGACTATCCCCTTCAGCCCAAGAGACATTCCATGGAGTACCTGAGGGAGATCGCCTATCTCAGACCCAGGACCAACATGTTCAGCGCGGTATTCAGAGTCCGCTCCGTGGTGGCCTACGCCATCCACAAGTTCTTCCAGGAGAGGGGCTTCGTATACGTGCACACACCCATAATCACAGGCTCCGACGCTGAGGGCGCCGGCGAGATGTTCAGGGTGAC
>JAEEOX010000040.1 GCA_016284485.1 Bacillota bacterium
CCGCACCTCTCTGAACAGCTGCCATACAGTGGGAACAGGCCAGAAGGCAGAAGAACAGCGACTGCACGTGAGCCTGCTTCACACCTATGACCACCGATGCCTCATCCGCGCCGAACATCCTGATCAGGAAGGGCGCCAGAAGGAATACTGCGATCCCTATGACTTCCGCCATGCCCATGGAGCAGATGATACCGAACTTGGCACCTCTCTTAGCTCTGTCATACTCTCTCGCACCCAGGTTCTGCCCGATGAATGTGGTGAGAGCCTGGGAGAAGCAGATGACAGGAACGAAGGCAAAGCCTTCTATCTTAAGGTAGCTACCTGACCCGGCCACAGCCATTGCTCCGAAGGCGTTTATGTTGGCCTGAACGAACACGTTTGCTACCGATATCACGGAGTTTTGAAGCCCTGCGGGCACGCCGTTTCTCACCACGAGACCCAGCATGGTCTTATCGATCTTTATGTCCCTGATCCGCACCCTGAACTCTTCCGGAAGCTTGGTAAGCTTAATAAAGCACAGTATGGCGCTTATTGCCTGCGCAATGGCGGTGGCGCAGGCTGCAGACCACACACCGTACCCAAGCACGGCTATAAAGAGCAGGTCCAAAGCTATGTTTATGCCTGAAGAGATCACCAGATAAATCAGAGGATGCCTGGTGTCCCCCAAGGACTGAAGTATTCCCATGAGGAAATTGTACATAACGAAGGCAATGGAACCAAAGAAATAGAATCGGAAGTACTCCAGGGATCTCACCATGACTTCCTCCGGAGTTCCTATCAGTTCCAGGATCAGTGGCGCCAGAAATTCCGCCACCAACGTGAGCACTGCACCGCAGATCAGGCCGAAAGCTATGGTGGTGTGTATGGCCTTCTTAAGGGCTGTATAGTTTTTTGCGCCGAAGAATCTGGCGGTCACTGCCCCTGCTCCGATGCCGATGCCGTTAAAGAAGCCCACCATCAGGAAGATCAGGCTTCCCGAGGAGCTCACCGCAGCCAATGCCTCATTTCCCAGGAAGTTTCCCACGATCAGTGCGTCTGATGCATTGTAAAGTTGCTGAAAAAGCGCCCCCCAAAACAGGGGAATCGCAAAAAATATTATGTTTTTCGAGATGGACCCTTCGGTCATCCTCGTTATGCTTTTATTACCCATTTATTCCTTCCAGAACCCGGCTCCCTCCTGTTTTGCCTTCTGCCGGGCCCTTATGAACATGTCCTCATACTTGTCGTTGGGCCCGATGGTCAGAACCTCCGCATATCCCATCTCTACAAGTTCCAGGTTGAACATGTCGGTTGCGGCTTTGTCACGGTACACATACCCAAGGAGCCTGCCGTATTTGTCTCTCTGCTGCTCTCCCGGCTCGATGTATATGACCGTGTCCTTGGGAAAGGCCTGTTTCACGTAATCCTGAACTATCCTTCCGTTCTCATTGGAAGAGCCGTCTTCGTTGTACCGCTCGGGAGCATCGATTCCTATGAGTCTGAGTTCCTCCTCCTGCCCTTCGTACGTGATGTTCAGGGTATCTCCGTCTATGACAAAGTTCACCACGGCTTCCGTGACGTTTTCGGCCACGGGCTGCTCCGGCCGTTGATAATACCACGTGGTGACGCCGATGGCAATCAGTATTAAAATTACCAATACGATGACTCTTTTCATAAAAGATCCTTTTCTTCCCTTTCGGCACGTTCATTCTAACATTATATATTGCTTTCAGCCATAGCAAACTTTAAAAATATAATTCCTGATTATTGCTCCGTCAACTGTGATATAATGACTGTGTATGTAATTGATTGCGGGTCGGTGACCCGCGTGATGATAAGAAAGGATCTGACATGGATCACGGCCCCATAAAACTTGAAGATTATCAGGAAAGCTGCGGCACCTCCCCGGGGAGCTGCGGAGTTCCCAGACACATACCCCAGTCAAGAGTCATCGAGAAGATGGACGAATACATGGCGAGACGGGATTACGACGGAGCGGAGCGCCACCTCAACTACTGGCTCAGCGAAGCACAGTACCTTAAGGACCTCAGGGGCGAGCTCACCGTAAGAAACGAGCTCATAGGCCACTACCGCAAGACCGGAAACCGCGATAAGGCCCTGGAGCAGGTGGACGCCGCCCTGGCCCTTCTGGACAAACTGGACCTTAAAGGAACCATAAGTTCAGGCACCGTACTGGTCAACGCCGCCACGGCCCTCAACGCCTTCGGCGAGAACGAGAGATCCATGGATCTTTTCCTCAAGGCCCTCAAGGTATATATCGCCAACGACTCAACCGACCCTTCCCTTCTGGGCGGTCTCTACAACAACATGGCTCTCACCTGGTGCGCACTGGGAGATTACACCAATGCGAAGATATATTTCAGGGAAGCCGTGGAGAAGATGTCCGACGTCCCGGCCGGAGAGCTGGAGCAGGCCATAACATACCTGAATTTGGCTGACTGTTACCTGAAGGACGGCGGCATGGAACAGAATGAATCCAAGATCTACGATCTCCTGGACAAGGCCGAGGAGGCCCTCCTGAGAGATCACGACGCGGAGGACGGCTACATCGCCTTCGTCTACGAGAAGTGCGCGCCCGTCTTCTCATATTACGGTTATTTCAAGACTGCCGAAGACCTTAAGAACAAGGCGGAGGAACTCTATGCAGGGGCTTGAACTTTCAGAGAGATATTTTGAGGAATTCGGAAGGCCCATGCTGGAGGCTGAATTCGGCGAAGTCCTTCCCTTCCTGGCAGCAGGCCTTGCGGGAAGCGGTTCTGAATGCTTCGGCTTCGACGATGAACTCTCCCGGGACCACGATTTCGAGCCGGGATTCTGCCTTTTCATTCCGGATGAGGATGTGCTGGACAGGCGCACCGCCTTCCTTTTGGAGCGGGCCTACCAGAAGCTTCCCATGGAGTACATGGGCCTCAGGAGGAGCCTGGTCAGTCCCGTGGGCGGCTCCCGTCATGGAGTGATCCGTATCGGAGACTTCCTGGAGCAAAAGCTTGGCACTGATGATCCTGACCTCAGCCTCATGCAGTGGCTCACGGTCCCCGAGCAGTCCCTTCTGGAGGCCGTGAACGGGAAGATCTTTTTCGATAACGCCGGGCTCATAACCGAGGCAAGGAGGAAGCTGGAGTTTTTCCCGGAGGATGTTTTCCTCAAAAAACTTGCCTCCAACCTCCTTCTCATGG
>JAEEOX010000041.1 GCA_016284485.1 Bacillota bacterium
ATCTTGTTCTCTGTGACTTTCTTCTCCATATCTGAGAAGTCCATCCTGAAAACGCCGTTACCGTCCTTGACGAGGGGCGAGTGGACGATCTTGTAGCCGTTGTTGGTGAGAGCCCCGGTGAAGCCTATGTATGTGGGGCTGTGGAGCAGCACGTTGTCTCCTCTGGAGCAGAGGACGTTCAGGGCGCTTACAACTCCTCCCAGCACGCCGTTCTCGTATCCGATGTCATCCTTGGTCAGACCGGTGACGCCGTTACGGACTGCCTGCCAGTTTATTATGGAATCGTAGTATTCCTTCCTCGGCACGAAATATCCGAAGGCCGGGTGTTCCGCCCTGGCGATCACCGCCTTCTGAATGCCGGGGAATCCCATGAAGTTCATATCCGCCACCCACATGGGGATGGCAGAGAAGCCCTCATCCGGCGCGCCGGGAGCGAATCCGCCGGGCGCTCCGATCATGTCCACCGCCAGGGCGTCCATGCCGGATCTTTCCGGCTTTGTCACAAAATCATATTTCATCTGAAGTCCTTTCAATCCATATTACCCCATATTACACTTAGTTTATTATAATATAAAAAAGATTTTTTGTACACAAATAAAGCGCGGAAGCGGGCTGACCTTGACTATTTTCACTTGAATCATTAAAATTAACATTAAGTTAAGAACTATTCTTACGGGAGCTTTTTTAATGGAAAACACTTTGAATAACGGCGCATCAAAGCCAAAAGATAAAAAACTCTTGGGCATGATGCTGATCGCCATAGGCATCGTCTACGGCGACATCGGCACCTCCCCCATGTACGTAATGAAGTCCATACTGGAGGGGAACGGCGGCATTCAGAACGTGTCCGAGGACTTCATTCTGGGCGCCTTCTCACTGGTCATCTGGACCATAACCCTCCTCACCACCATACAGTTCGTGGTCATCGCCATGAAGGCTGACAACAACGGTGAAGGCGGAATATTCGCCCTCTTCAGTCTGGTGAAGAAGTACTGGAAACCCCTGGTCTATGTGGCCATGATAGGCGGAGCCACCATGCTGGCTGACGGCATACTCACTCCGGCAGTCACCGTCACCAACGCCATAGACGGACTTAGGAGCATCCAGGCCTTCGACGATCTGGTGGGAGACAGCCAGTGGCCCATAGTGGTCATAGTACTGATCATTCTCACCGCCCTCTTCTCCTTCCAGAGAGCAGGCACCAGCCGCATAGGCAAGGCCTTCGGGCCCTTCATGCTGATCTGGTTCCTCTTCCTGGGGATAACCGGCGTCATCCATCTTTTCTCCATGCCTGCAGTCCTCAAAGCCATCAATCCCATTTATGCCATAAAGGTGCTCTTCAGCCCCGGCAACAAGATGGGATTCATGATCCTGGGATCGGTGTTCCTGTCAACCACGGGTGCTGAAGCCCTCTATTCCGACATGGGACATGTGGGAAAAGACAGCATCTACGCCAGCTGGCCCTTCGTCAAGATCTGCCTTCTTCTGAACTACGGCGGTCAGTGCGCATGGATACTTCACAACATGGACAATCAGTCGCTCTCCGGCATCGAGAGCCTCAATCCCTTCTTCCAGATGCTGACTCCCGGCATGAGACCTGCCGCGGTCATCATCAGCACCCTGGCGTCCATCATCGCCTCCCAGGCTCTGATCACCGGATCCTTCACACTGGTATCCGAAGCCATCAACCTGGACCTCCTTCCCCACATGCAGATCAGATACCCCTCTGACCAGAAAGGTCAGCTGTACATTTCTCTGGTCAACACCATCATGTGGATAGGCTGCTGTCTGGTGGTCCTCTACTTCAGGACCGCAAGCCGCATAGAGAACGCCTACGGACTTGCCATCACCATCTCCATGCTGATGACCACCCTGCTTTTGGTGGTGTACCTGGTGAAGGTCAAAAAGAATATCGTCGGAGCCGCCTTCGTGGGCATAGTCTTCGGCTTCATAGAGTTCATGTTCTTCATCGCAAGCTGCGGCAAGTTCATGATCGGCGGTTACGTTGCCATCATGATCTCCCTGATCCTCTTCTTCATCATGATAGTCTGGGACAAGGGAACGGTCATCGAGCACCAGCACCGCACCTTCATAAACATGAAGGACTACCTCTCAAACATGGCGTCGCTGAGAACTGACAAGAGCATACCCTTCATGGCGGACAACCTGGTGTTCTTCTCCAGAAGCAGCGACCCCCAGATGATAGAGCGCGACATCCTCTACTCCATTCTGGACAAGGATCCCAAGCGTGCCAAGGCCTACTGGTTCGTGAACATCAGGACCACCGATCAGCCTTTCGAGAAGCGCTACTCTGTGGAGACCTACGGCACTGAATACATTTTCTTCGTCACCATCACACTGGGATTCAAGGTCCCCCAGAGGGTCAACGTATACATGAGGCAGATAGTCCAGGATCTCATCGATACCGGTGAGCTCCCTGTGCAGGACCGTAAATTCTCCATCTATGGGCCGTCCCCCATCGGAAACTTCAAGTTCTGCTTCATCCGTAACAACCTGACCGCCATGGACACTCCCACCATGGAGTACCATCTGGTCAATCTCAAGTACCGCATCAGGCGCCAGATCGGCGACCACGTCAAGTGGTACGGTCTGGAGAACTCCCAGCTGATCATCGAGTATGTGCCCCTTTTCTTCTCATCGGCCCATACCGACAGACTGGACCGAGACTTGCCTGCTTAAAACTGATCAAGACATCAAAAGACCTCCGGCCCCTGCCGGAGGTCTTTTATTATGCAAAACATCCGCCCCTCATTTCATGAGGAATCTTCTTCTGGCCTCAGCCACCTCTCTTATGTGGCTCTGGACCGTGGTGCAGCAGCCTCCCACGGCGGAGGCACCGGCCTTCATGTATCTCAGGGCATATTCTCCAAAGGGCACGGAACCGGCCTGGCCGTTCCATTTTTTGAGCCTTGGATCGTACTTCTCACCGCTGTTGGGATAGACTGCGATGGGAAGGTCCGTGGCTTCCCTGAGTTCCTCCATCAGGGCCTCTGTCAGTTCGGGTGCAGTACAGTTCACGCCTATCATGTGGATGTGGGGGTAGCGCTCCCTTGTGAATTCCAGAGCGCAGTTTCTGAGAAGCTCTCCTTCAGAGATGTGTTTCTCATCCCTGCAGCTGAAGCTGACCCAGTAGTCTGCTCCCATGTCTTCTGCTATCTCAGCCTCTGTCACCGCCTCTTCAAGAGATGGCTGGGTCTCGAACAGAAGTATGTCGGATCCGGTCTCCCAGAGGATCTCCGCTCTTCTTATATGGAAGTCTCTGAGGGATGCTCTGGACACGCCGTAATGTCCTCTGTATTCCGACCCGTCGGCGAGATACGCCCCGTAGGGTCCTGCGCTTCCCAGACAGAGGGGCATCGCTCTTCCCTGAGAGTCACCCTCCGTTTGCCACCATTCTTCTCTCGCTTCCCTGAGGATCCTGACGGAGCGGGCGATGAGCTCCTCCGCTTCCTGCAGGGAAAAGCCTCTGGCCTTTAGCCCCGGTATGGTGGCCTGGTAGCTGCAGCTGATGCCGCAGTCCGCCCCTGCCCGGAAATAGTCCGTGTGGACCTGTTTCACCTTGTCCGGCTCCTGAGCCAGCACCCTGGCGGTCCAAAGAGGATCGTTGAGATCACATCCCAGCTTCTCAAGGGCCGTGGACATGGCGCCGTCTATCACCATTATCCCCGTCTTTTTAATTGTATCTTCTATAGTTAACTTCTTCATATGGGCAAAGTATAGGTGAGGACGGTGAGCACTGCGAAGCATACCGCCATAATGCCGAGGATGGTCAGCTGCAGGCCTCTCCTCTTGGTGAGAAGTCCCACGAACTCTCTCACCGCCGCATTGGGCCAGAAGTACCACTTGGTGGGGGCACCGATGCCCTCGGCTTTCATGCCGGCGCTTCTTGCGAAAAAACCGCTCCTGAAAACGTGATAGTTTGTGGTGCTGAAAGCCACCTTGGTCTCTCCCCCTCTCTCATCTATCTTTTCCTTGGAGAACAGCATGTTTTCCAATGTGTTTGTGGACTTATTCTCTTCGATGATCCTCTCCTCAGGTATGCCCTGCTCCATGAGATACCTCTTCATGCATGCGCTTTCGGATATGACCTCGTCAGAGCCCTGCCCGCCGGAGGTTATGAATGTCAGTTCCTTGCCGGTCTCAGTTTTTTGCGCCTCATAGAACTCAATGGCGCGGTCTATCCTGCCCCTCAGAAGAGGAGTTGGCGTTCCGTCCTTTCTTATGGCACAGCCCAGTATGAGCATGTAGTCCTTGTCCTTGTCGGGCTCGTGACGGGCTGCTATGAAATCGGCTATGATGGTTCCCAGCACCATACACTCCACGTAAAGACATATGGATGCAAAAAATCCCGTCCACACGTCGTGGACCATTACCTCGATCATGCTTCCCGTAACGTACATGTCCACCGCGAACAGGAACGTCCATCCCCCAAGGAAAAGGGCCGAAAGAATGATTCCAAGGAAATTTACAAAGCTTCCTCCCTCGTGTCTGATAAGTGATATGTTGGATACTATCATCGCGATGGAGAAAATCAGTATAAAGGGTGCCGTTAGAAGCATGAAGGATTTAGCAGATCCGGCAATGGTGGATAGCACGGAATATGCTGTCTGATACTCAGATTCCCTTAACATAGAAAAAGTAAGGATAATGTACATCAGGGAAATGGCCAGTGCAAACAGGCCGAAACCCGCATAGAATATGGTGTTGTACGAATAGGGTGCATACTTGATCTGCTCCATGAACCTCCACCTTAAGATGAATGTCACGCTCAAAAAATACAGCGCAAGCACCATGCAGATGGCCCCGCTGTGGTTACTGAACCCTGTCAGGGTCAGCCCCACCACCATAGCCAACACTACAGCTGTCAATATGTACAGCGGCTTCAGGCTGGGCTTGGTCTCCCTGGAATAAAATTTAGGAATAAAGGATCTGTCTTTCATATCAACCTGCTGCATACTCATATCTCTGGAGTATCCTGTTACCGGTGTAGTCCGAGATCAGGGATTCACCTCCGAGAACTATGGCAACCCTGGGATCATGCCCATAGAAGTAGTCTTCTGCGGGCATGTAATTATCGTTGTCTGCAAGAAGGAGCGGCGCTTTGAGATAGCGGGCCAGAGGTCCGCCGGAAAGGCCGTCGGGGAAGTTCTGCCCGTAGGCCAGAACTGCGTAGAAGGGCTGGTGCGGGAAGAAGTATTCTGCTACTTCCTTTGATGTTTTGTACCTGTCCTTTCCCGAAAGACGCTGGAACATATAGCCGAAGTCGTAATGGATCTCGTCTTCCACCGCCTGGGACACAGCCCCGGTCCCTCCTATCAGATAAATGAAGGGGTCATGCTCCATGAAAAACGCTTCCTGCTCCAGAGTAAGTTCATTACCCACCAGCATGATGGGATATCCGGTGGCAGATGCCGACAGTGCATCTGCGAAGGATGTTCCGCTGCACACCATGAGCTGTGGGGTCTTTGTATAGTAGTCGCACCACTCAAGTATCTTCATGTTGGTGTCATATCTGTTTTTGCCGTTGAAACGGTATATACGGTTGGAATAAATTCCCTTTTTGATCAGAGCGGTCCGGAGTTCCTCCGGGACAGCGGCCTTTCCTCCCAGAAGGAAGACCATGCCGTCGGATGAGAGATGTGAATATATCTCGTCGGCGGTATCCTGGATCACCTGATCGTTGTTGCTCACCAAAAGTATGGGAGCGCCGCCAACCGTTGCCGAAAGATATGAACCGCTGAGGGCATCTGCGAAATCCATTCCGCTGGCGACTATCACATAGTTATATCTGGCACTGTTATCAAGGTCCAGAAGCGAGTGTGACACCTCTACCGCAGTCTTGAATCTGTCCTTGCCTGCTATTCGGCTCATCTGACGGAAACTGGTCCACTCTACGATGAAGGTATCCGAATATCTGATTCCCATGTAATCGTCATAATAGATGTTGAACCGGAACTCCATCCTTGGCTTTGGAGCCTGATCCTGGTAGAGGATACAGCTCCAGTAATCATTGTAACTGTCTTCAGACGCACATGATTTGAACTTGACCCAGCTGCCGCTCTGATTGTACATGAGGTCGACACCGTCCACCGCCCTGTCCAGATAGACGTACAGTTTGACCCCCTGCTGGCCGGGGTACAGATACTGGTCTCCCTGCATATCAAATATTTCCGGATAACTCCCGGCATAGGAGCCCTGCGGCACCGCCGCCACACAGGATACCGCGATGACAGTGATCACCAGTATCCTCGCGATCATCTTCATTGCATTCTTCATGGCTTTCCTCCATAGATACATTTCAAAGTGCCGTTAACTATCATCTCTGATTATTTTATCATTGTTTAAAGTCCGTGCACAACAAAAAATCTGCGGAAGCGGCCTTCCCGGCACCGCTTAAACAAAAAAGACCTCACTTTCAAGGCCTTTTTTCTCGTCTGGCAGGCTGCAGGCGTTCAACAGTTCCCCACATAGACAAATTCTGCATTTTTGCGGGCGATCTCTGCCAGACGCCGGATCAGGGCCACATCAGTGGGGTCCCTGTCGGTCATCCGGAATCTTGGGAAAAACCTGGTTATGTGGAGGGGCACTCCCTCTCCTCCCGGATTCCTGAGTCCTCCCACCCATCCGGAAAGCTCCCTCATCTCCTCTTCAGTATCGTTTTCGCCCGGTATGATGAGTGTGGTGAGTTCCACGTGACAGTGTTTCACAGCCTCAGTTATGAAGGTCTTCACCTGTTCAAGATCCCCTTTCAGCAGGTCTCTGTAATATCCTTGAGTGAAGCCTTTCAGATCTATGTTCATGGCGTCTATGTATGGCCCGATCTCCTCCAGCACCGGAAGCTCCGCCGTGCCGTTTGTGACCAGAACGGTCCTGAGCCCCTTCTCCTTCGCCAGTTTCCCGGTATCACGCACGTATTCGTAGCCGATGAGAGGCTCGTTGTATGTGAAGGCTATGCCGATGTTTCCCCTGCTCTTAAGACGCTCAGCTATGCTGACCAGTTCCTCCGGGCTGACTGTCTCTGCCCTGTCCGCCAGATGTTTTGCCTCCTCTGACCATGAGATCTCTGAGTTCTGGCAGAAGGGACACCTGAGATTGCAGCCGAAGCTTCCCACAGAAAGGATGAGGCTCCCCGGGCAAAACCTCTGAAGGGGCTTCTTCTCTATGGGGTCCAGGGCCATTCCGGTGATCCTGCCGTAATTAAAGGCCTCCACCCTGCCGTCGCGCGCGGTCCTTGCGCCGCAAAAGCCCAGAGCCCCCTCTTCTATTCTGCAATGTCTGAAGCATGTTTTGCACTCAGCCATGATCTCGCCCTTCCTGCTGTCAGTAATGCCTTACTACCTTGAATCTCTGAAGGCTGAAGTTTTCGTTCCGTCCGATCCCGGCCTTCTGACAGGCTATTCTTATCTGGTCTTCCACCCTGTCCACACCGTCCAGATTCGGCAGCAGCAGCCCCCGCCTCATGCCGCAGGTCACGATGACCCCGTACTGTTTAACATCCAGTTCCTCCGGGGACGAAATGTCCTCCGGCTCTTCCAGAACATCTACTGTGATATCCAGAGTGCTGAGCTCGTCCTCAGTTATGGGTGAAAACCTGGGGTCTCCTGTGGAAGCACTGGCGGCGTTCTGGATTATCTCCTCGGCCACGCAGTCCTGCACTCCCGCAATGGTGCCTATGCATCCCCTGAGTTGGCCGTTCCGGTGTATGGAAACGAAGGCTCCCGCTCTCTCCTCAAGCATTTCTTCGGGAAGATCCTCAGGTACCGGGATGTGCCGGCGGTATCTGACCCAGTCGTTCACAGCCGCTCGCGCCAGTCTGACGTATATATCGCTGCGCTCCGCTTTCTCCATACATTCTCTTTCGATCCTTTGCTGATGCTCCTTAAGGAAATACCTGCTCTCGTCACTGCCCTCCGGATAGAATGTACATATCCCGTATCCCACGCCGGTAACGTCCTGATGTGACAGGGCAGTTGCCTTCACAGCCATGCCATCGAAGACGCCCGCCATGATCGTA
>JAEEOX010000042.1 GCA_016284485.1 Bacillota bacterium
GCATAGAGACGATTCCGGCCGTTACCCATTGTGACGGATGCGGGCAGAACTATGAAACGGTCGCTCAAGGACGGACCTGTCCGCACTGTGGAAGTCAGGAGACCTGGCTTATCCAGGGAAATGAATGTATCATTAAAGAGATAGAAGCTGAAACAGAAAATACAGAAGAATAAACGCTAAGGGAGGAGCACTGTTATGCCTGAGATCTATCGGGATAAAAAAGAAACCATTTCACAGTATGAAGGTGAGAAGGATTTCAAAAAGAAATATGCCAAGCTGGCCAGAAAGATCACGGACAACGCCAAGAGCATGGTTCTCGGGGTCAACGCCGAATCACCGGAATACTGGGGACTCAGAGAGATCCTGACGGAAGAGGAAGTCGATGTCCTGCTGACGCTGAAACTGCGCAAATGGTATACCTTTGAACAGATATACGAAAAAAACAAGAACCAGTTCAGCAGAGAAAAGTTGGCAGAGATCATCGATCTTTGCGGTGTGCACGGCATCCTGGAATACGACTACGGCGATCACTATGACGACAACGGTCCGACACAGGAAAAGGATGTCAATGAAAAGAGATACCGTCTTTCCTATTTCGTTCCGGGAAGTGCGGAGCTGTTCAATTCGTCGATCGACAGGATCGACAAGAATCCGGCTGTCGCATCGTTCTTCGAACGGATGACTTTCCTGCCGCTGGAACACATCACTTCCATGGTCAGACCGGGCGGTGACGGCATCGGTATGCATGTCATCCCGGTAGAGAAGGAAGTCAGCATGCACAACGAAGCTCTCAAACTTGAGAAGATCTCATACTGGCTCCAGAAGTACGAGGGACATCTTTCCGCAGGAATCTGCTCCTGCAGACAGTCCAGAGCTGTCCTGGGCGAAGGCTGCACTGACGACTGCAACGACTGGTGCATCCAGGTGGGAGACATGGCGGACTACACTGTGGAGACCGGCAGAGCCCACTACATCACCAAGGAGGAAGCCCTGGAGATCCTGAAGAGGGCAGAGGAGAACGGTTACGTTCACCAGACCACCAACATCGACGGAGAAGACCACATCTTCGACATCTGCAACTGCAACGTCCAGATATGCAACGCTCTCCGTACATCACTTCTGTACAACACAAGGAACCTTTCCAAGAGCGCATATACAGCTGAGGTAACCAAGGACAAGTGCGTAGCCTGCAACCGCTGCGTCGAGATCTGTCCCGCAGGTGCCCTGAAGCTTGGAAGAAAGCTCCCCGACAAGAACGGCAAGGACTTCACATATCCGAAGTCACCGCTTCCTGACAAGATCCGCTGGGGCAAATATGCATGGGACGAAAACTATCGTGACACCGCCCGCGTCAACACGCATCTGTCCGGTTCATCTCCCTGCAAGGCCGCATGTCCCGCCCACGTTCCCGTACAGGGATATCTGGCTATGGCCAAGGAGGGCAGATATGAAGAGGCTCTCGCACTGATCAAGCGTGAGAACCCGTTCCCGGCCATCTGCGGCAGAGTCTGCAACAAGCTCTGCGAGGAAGCCTGCACCAGAGGCAAGATCGACAAGGCAGTATCCATCGATGAGGTCAAGAAGTTCCTGGCTGAAAGAGATCTTCACGCTGAGACCAGATACGTTCCCAAAAAGATCGTCAACAACCTGACCGGAGATTGGAAGCAAAAGATCGCCATCATCGGAGCCGGCCCTGCAGGACTGAGCTGCGCGTATTATCTGGCTTCCCGTGGCTATTCACCCACGGTCTTTGAGAAGAACGAGAAACCCGGCGGAATGATGACCTATGGCATCCCCTCATATAAGCTTCAGAAGGACGTTATCGAGGCGGAGATCGACGTTATCAGAGATCTCGGAGTGGAGATCAGATGCAACACTGAGATCGGCAAGGACATCACCATCCAGCAGCTCAAGGATGAAGGATACAAGGCATTCTACATCGCCATCGGCTGCCAGGGCGGACGCCTTCCCGGAGTCCCCAACGAAACTGCCGAGGGCACAGACTTCGCGGTACACTTCTTAAGCGAAGCTCTCAGCCACCCGGAGACCAGACTTGACGGAAACGTCGTGGTGGTGGGAGGCGGAAATGTGGCCATCGACTGCGCACGCACCGCTCACCGTTTCGGACCTGAAAGCGTATCCATGTTCTGCCTGGAGTCCAGAGACACCATGCCCGCCTCAAAAGACGAAATCAGAGAGGCAGAGGAAGAGAACATCAGGATCGAACCTTCCTGGGGACCCAAGGAAGTCCTTGTGGACGAGAAGGGCCACGTGTCCGGCATAGTATTCAAGCGCTGCACCTCCACCATCGATCCCGAGACCGGAGCGTTCTCACCGAAATATGATGAGAGCGAGACCATCACTGTTCCTGCAGACCACATAGTCTTTGCAATAGGACAGGCCATAGAGTGGGGCGGACTTCTCGAAGGAACCGGAGTTACCTTCTCGAGAGGCAACTATCCCAAGGCAGACGGATTCACATACCAGACTGAGGATCCCTCCATCTTCGTTGGCGGAGACGTATTCACCGGCCCGAAGTTCGTCATCAACGCCATCGGCGCAGGCCACGAGGCCGCAGAATCACTGGCACGCTACGTGTCTGACAACAACGTGCCTCAGACAATAGGCCGTGACCGCAGATTCTTCAAGCAGATGGATACCGACGACTTCAAGGTGGACTGCTACGACGAAGCCGGCCGTCAGGAACCTGCCTGCGAGCACCTCAAGGATCCCGGAATGTCCTTCGAGGATCCCAGGAAGATATTCACCGAGGAGCAGGTCAAGACCGAGACTTCCAGATGTCTTTCCTGCGGCGCCACCATCGTGGACGAGAACAAGTGCATCGGCTGCGGACTCTGCACCACCAGGTGCGAATTCGACGCCATCCACCTCAAGCGCGACCATCCGGAGATGACCGATTACCGTCCGGCAGAGGCAAAGATCACAGGACTGATGTCCTACGCCGTGCCCCGTGCCATCAAGATCGTTCTCAACAGCGGATCCGCCGAGGCAAGAGAGATGGCCAGAAAGCGCAAAGCTTTC
Source organism: Bacillota bacterium (assembly GCA_016284485.1). Taxonomy (GTDB): domain Bacteria; phylum Bacillota; class Clostridia; order Peptostreptococcales; family Anaerovoracaceae; genus RUG754. The sequence continues at coordinate 3,043 of JAEEOX010000042.1, forward strand.
AAGGTCGATCCTTCCAAGCCGCACACCGGAAACGCAGTTGACATCAACGAACTGATGAAATAACAAAAAACTCAAGAGTCCCTCACGTTCCGTGGGGGACTTTTCAATTGGAGGGAAAATGGGGTATAATCAGAAAAGTGACCGGAGGTTCAACATATGGACTATACTGCAGAAGAACGCTTTGTCAGATCATTCATAAAGAAGAGCAGGCGGGACCGCCTGCTGCTGGAACTGATGACCCCTGAAAGAAGAAGCAAAGGCCTGGACAGATTCTGCCATCAGGCGTCGGAGCTTCTGGACAAGTCAAGAATAGTGCTTCAGGGCGATGATCTGGACCGTCAGCCGGAGTTTCAGCGCTTCGTAAAGGAACATGATGAAGATTGTTATATCCTGTCCCAGGATTTCTGGATGGATGAGGAGTTTTTGCCCCTTCCTGAGGCAATTGAGAAGGCTGCACTGAGTTTCGATGCGGTCATAATTATCGGAAGCACCTTTGCTGTGATCTATGCTGAATCCATGAAGGGCGGCAGGGACAAGTACCTGGTGTGCATGTGAGGCATGCCAAAGAAAGGATTGCGTGATGGACAACAACGAACTGGTCATCAGACAGGCGACGGCCGGTGATTACGAAGCGGTGGTCGACTTCTACTACGACATCATCGATCATCAGGATGAAAGAGAATTCGGCGCCAAGTGGACAAAGGACGTCTATCCCTCAAGAGGCGATATCAGGACAGATATCGATAACGGAAACATGTATATCGGAACTGTGGACGGCAGGATAGCCTGCGCCATGGCGGTCACCGGGAACGATGAGATCTACAATGACGTTATTTGGCCGACAGAGGCTTCAGAGGACGAGGTCAGCGTGATCCATCTGCTTGCGGTCCACAATGATTACGCCGGCCTTGGATTCGCCAAACAGCTGGTGAACTACGCAAAAGACCTGAGCCGTGCACTGGGGAGGAAGGTGATCCGCCTGGATGTTCTCAAGGGGAATCTCCCTGCAGAGAAGCTTTACCTGAAGTGCGGGTTCAGATTCGTTTCGGAGCAAAAGATCTACTACGAGGACACCGGACTTGCAGACTTCAGGATGTTCGAACTGACCCTTTAGAAGACATGAAAAACGGCACCCGGAAGGGTGCCGTTGAGTTTTTTGCATTATCTCTATTTCTTGATGACCTCAATGCTGGGAGCCAGTTTGAAGATGGCCCTGACTTCATCATCGCTGATGAGTGTCGGTCCTCCGAGGACAGAGCCCACGCGGATGTTGGCGTCCTTCATGTAGTCAGCAGCTACTGCAGAGTTGCCGTTTGATGTGAGGATAAGAGGTCCGCCCATGGCGTGTGCCAGGGGACCGCCGCTGAGTCCGTCAGGGAAGTTCATGGCATATGCCAGCACTGCTCTGTCGGGGGAGGTGAAGAAGTATCTTGCAATATTTGCGGAGGTCTCGAATCTGTTGGCCCCTCCGATTCTCATGGTTGATCCGAGACCTGAGAAGTATGATTCAAGATCAAGGCTGACAGCACCTTTTCCTCCGATGATAAAGAATGTCTTGCCGCTGAGAGACTGGATGAAGTCTTTCTGGCTGTCCATGATGGATGCTCCCACGAGGAGGATCGGCTTGCCGATGGCGGAAGCGGATAAACTGTCGGCGAATCCTGTTCCGCTGCAGACGAGGATATCGCCTCCGGTCAGACCGGCTTCTTCCAGAATCGCAATGTTGGTGGCGTATCTGTCTGATCCCTTGAGCCTCTTGACGGTGTAGCCCGTGAGGCCGGCCACTGCGCTGTCAGGGACAACTGCAGTTCCGCCCAGCATGTAGACGGTACCGCCGGACTTCAGGTTGGCATTGATGTATTCCTGAGCGGAATCGATGGAGGACTGTAAATTATCCACAAGAAGAATTGGCGCATTCTTGACACTCGCAAGATAGCTTCCCGCCAGGGCATCTGCGTAATTGGTTCCGCAGGCCAGTATGACCGCATCGAACTTTTCCACTCCAAGCTGTTCTTTCAATGCATCTGCTGCCTTAAGGGCCGTTTCATATCTGTTCTTGCCGCTGTAACGGTAGAGCGGGGGAATGATTGTGAGGGTGGAGGTATGCTGCCAGTCTTCGGGAATGGTCACATAGCCTTCGGGAATGGTAAAGTTGCTGTAACCGTATTCGTCATCGCAAATTTCACCGCCCTCTGTGGTCGTGAAGGTTCCTCCCGCGAGAATGACGGTATCCTCTTCATAGCCTACATCGATCACATCATATACGCTTGAACTTGCAGCCAGGAAGGTACCGCCATATATGGACAAACAGGCCGCATCGCTGCCGACATAGAACACATTGCTACCATTGACCGTGATATCCGCGTCGTTTATGACCACGTTCGTAGGACAATCCTCTGAGTACATCTCAAACGAATAATCAGATACAAATCTGGCACCGCCGTTGATCTCACAATATCCGTACATGCAGCAGTTAAATTCCTCACCTTCGAAGGTGCCGCCATTTATGATGCAGGTAGGAATGCCGTAAGTCAAATAGTAATCGTCATACTGATCTTCAACGGGGAACGCATAGCAGTCCGATTTGAGTTCAACATCGTTAAAGACAGAATCTTTGTAGTTGTAAGCCACAAGCGAATCATCAACTTCTGCATTGACGTTTGTCATCGTGCATTGGCCGTAGTTATAGTACACTGCGTTATAGCAGGCAATAGTATCGTTATTCAGGTCGATCTTACCATAGTTGTACTCGGCTATGTACCCACACTCGGCGATGTAAGAATCTGAAATGTTGATGACGCTGTTTTTTTCGTTTTCGTAAACGATGTATGAAGAAACTTCGATGCCGTCGCCGCTCGTACTCTGGATATTCAAAGTTCCCTCATTGTAATCTACCAGTGTGCTGCCGCTGAAGGATGCGTTGACAAGAGTAAGAACTCCGGACTCATCTATATCAAAAAGTGTTCCGTTGAAAATGATCGTTTTACCGTTGAAATCCAGCGTAACGTCTTTCGATACAGTTATACTGCCTGTTGAGTTGGTATCATATGATATGTTTGCACTCAGCTTGATCACAGTGCCGTCTGCTGCAGCATTAAATGCGTTGTACAACTCCTGAGCAGTTCCAACAGATACGTTGCTTGCCGCTGAGACCGGTGTGGGCATCAGCGTAAAAATAAGAGCAAATGCCAATAGCATCGCAAGAAGGGGGCGTCGGTTAGTCATAATAATTACCTCCTGAAATAAAATATAGATAAAAAACAAAAAACAGATGCTATTTATAGTGTGATAATAACATTTTTGCCTTGGCTTAACAAGGGGTTTGTGGTTGTTCCGTATTCAGCGGTGGGGTATAATCAGAATGCTAAATCAAAAAACGGAGATATGTCAGATGATCAAAATACTTTTTGTCTGCCACGGCAACATCTGCCGCAGTCCCATGGCGGAATATGTAATGAAGGATATGGTGTCAAAGAAGGGGTTGGATCACATGTATGAGATCGCTTCTGCGGCTACCAGCCGTGAGGAAATAGGGAATCCTGTTTATCCTCCTGCAAGAAGAAAACTGGCTGAGAACCGGATCTTTTGCGAAGGGCACCATGCAAGGCAGATGACCGGGGGCGACTACAGATACTACGATCTGATAGTGTGCATGGATAAAAACAACATGCGGAACGTGGGCAGGATCGCCGGCGGAGATCCTGAGAGAAAGACAGTCCTTCTCCTTGACTTCACGGCGAGGAAGGGCGCTGAGGTGGCAGATCCCTGGTACACCGGGGACTTTGAGGCCACCTGGAGAGACGTAGTCGAAGGATGCACCGGTCTGATAGAGAAAACCCAAAAACAAGTGTGAGATATGTGTCTGAGATACCGCTTTCGATTTGACAAAGGGGGTGTCAGACGGATATAATATATCGGTAAAATTGTGCTTTGCAGTGCCGGGCGGTAATAGCTCGGATAATAGGGAATCAGGTGAGAATCCTGAACGATCCGGTCACTGTAAGAAGGGAGTTTCCCCGAATCATGCCATTGGATGTGAGCGGTGAGCTTTTGCTTGACCGGCGCATCTGAGAAGGCTCGGGCGAGGCAATTATCTTCAAGTCAGGAAACCTGCTGCAGAGTAATATTGGTAATTGCTTCCGGAGAAAGTGTGCCCAATGTTATAGTGCATGATCTAAGGTCGAAAGGCCTGTTTTTGATGCATACGCACCTGCTTTCTGAGGAAAGGAGGTTTTTTTATTGGCTGAAGGCCAGATAAGAGAAAGCAAACGGCTGCGATGAACTCGCTGCCGAGATATTTGAAGAATTTGTAAAAGAGGCAGGAAACGATGAGGACTAAAAAGACGATCATTATTATGCTGATACTCTGCATGGTGGCGTGCTTCGGCCTGTCAGCATGCGGCGGCGGATCCGCTGACCCCGGGAACGGTCAGCAGGACACACCGGGGGACGTGGTCACTTCGGCTCCCGAAATAGAGGGACTCACGTTCCAGTCAGAACTGGAGAAGAATTACGCGACTCAGTTCAGCGTATATACCTATGAAGGCGGCTATAAGTACTTCCACATAGTGGACGGCGACGATTTCTTCCTGGTGCCTGAGGGCGGAACTGTTCCGGAAGGACTGGATCCGGAAGTAACGGTCCTCCAGGCTCCTGTAAAGAACATCTATCTGGCTGCAACTGCACAGATGGCACTTTTCCTCAGCATGGGAGGAGAGGATTCCCTCAGGATGACATCCCTCAGGCAGGACGGCTGGACATATGACGAGCCCAAAAAACTGCTGGACGAGGGCAAACTGGTCTTCGCAGGCAAGTACAGCGAGCCTGATTATGAGATGCTTCTGGATGAGGGATGCGAACTGGCAATTGAATCGACCATGATCTACCATACCCCTGAGGTACAGGAGATGATAGAGGCTCTGGGCATTCCGGTCCTGGTCGACCGTTCCAGCTATGAATCCAATCCGCTGGGCCGCATGGAATGGATCAAGTTCTACGGTGAACTGATCGGAAAGACAGAGGAAGCCAAGGCTTTCTTCGATGAGCAGAAGTCCAAGGTGGAGGGGCTGGAAGAGTTCCCCAATACCGAGAAGACGGTGGCTTTCTTCTATATTTCGACGGACGGAAAGGCTGTGGTCAGGAGCGCTGACGACTATATCCCCACCATGATAGAGATGGCAGGCGGAAGATACGTGTTTAAGGACGCCATGGATGAGTCCGGCAAGTCCAGTGTTCCCATGACCATTGAAGCCTTCTATGACATCGCTGCCAACGCTGACTATATCGTCTACAATGCTTCCATCGACAGTTCAGTAACCTCCAGGGCAGACCTGCTCGCAAAAGATCCGATCATGAG
>JAEEOX010000043.1 GCA_016284485.1 Bacillota bacterium
GTTCTTTCCCTTCATGTCGATAAGGTTGATCCGGTTCATGATGGCCTCTTTGCCCTTCATTATGGTCTGGTCGTCAAAGTCGCCGACCTTGGTGGAAAGATAAGCCGCGTAGAATTCTGCCGGGTAGTAAACCTTGTACCATGCAAGTCTGAAGCTCATCATGGTGTAAGCCACAGCGTGGGCTCTGGGGAACATGTATTTGATCTTGTTACAGGAGTCGATGTACCAGTCGGGGACTTTGTGCTCCTTCATGAGGGCGACCTGTTCAGGGGAAAGGTCTTTTTTGCCCTTTCTGACAAGCTCCATGATCTTGAAGGCATCCTTGTTGGGTACGCCCTTGAGGATCAGGTAGTTCATGATGTCGTCTCGGGTGGAGATGACGTCGCTCATGGTAGCCTGGCCGTCCTTGATGTAATCCCTGGCGTTGTTTAACCATACGTCCGTGCCGTGGGAGAACCCTGAGATCCTGACCAGGTCGGCGAAACGCTGGGGCTGGGTATCATCCAGCATCTGCATTACGAAATGAGTTCCGAATTCCGGTATAGCCAGTGTTCCGTGGGTGAACTTGTATTCGGGTTCATTTATCCCGAGAGCATCAATGGAGTTGAAGATGCTGAGAACCTTTCTGTCCGTCAGGTCCACGTTCAGAGGATCCACTCCAGTTGAATCCCAGAGCTGCCTCAGTTGGGTGGGAACATCGTGGCCCAGCATGTCCAGCTTGAGCAGGTTCTGGTCGATCTTATGATAATCGAAGTGTGTTGTTATCACGCCGGTGGATGCGTCATTTGCGGGATGCTGTATGGGGCAGAATTCGAAGATCTCCCTGTCTGCAGGGCAGATGACGATCCCGCCGGGGTGCTGGCCGGTGGTCCTCTTGACTCCCGTGATGTGTGAGGAAAGCCTGTCCACCTCGTACTTGTTGACCGGCACTCCCCTCTCCTCGTAGTACTTGAATACGAAGCCGGCTGCCGTCTTTTCTTTGACGGTGCCTACGGTACCTGCCTTGAAGACGTTCTCATCGCCAAAGATCTCGCCTACATACTTGTGGGCGGTGGACTGATATTCGCTGGCGAAGTTGAGGTCGATATCAGGCTCCTTGTCGCCGTCGAATCCCAGGAATGTGGCGAAGGGAATGGTGTATCCCTCTCTCCTCATGTCCTCTCCGCAGTCCGGGCATTTCATGGGAGGCATGTCGATGCCGCAGTCATAGAGGTTCTTGTCTCCCCAGATCACCTTGTGGCACTTGGGGCAGAGGTAATGCGGGTCCAGAGGATTTACCTCGGTGATGCCTGCCATGGTTGCGATAAATGACGATCCCACGGATCCTCGTGAGCCTACCAGGTAGCCGTCCTTCAGCGACCTCTGTACCAGCATCTGGGCGCTGACGTACATGACCGCGTATCCGTTGTCGATGATGGAGTTAAGCTCCTTGTTGAAGCGCTCCATGATGACCTCTGGGGGATTGGGACCGTACATCTCGTGGAGCTTGTTCATGCAGGTCTCTTTTAAGGTCTCCTCTGCTCCCGGGATCTTCGGGGGGCACTTCTCGTCCGGTACCGGGCGTATCTCACCGGATACCATCGAAGCGATCAGGTTAGTGTTGTCGATGACCACCTCTCTGGCCCTGTCACCCAGGTAGGCGAATTCCTCCATCATCTCGTCGGTGGTCCTCATATAGAGTCCCTCTCCGGATTCAGCGTCCTCAAAACCCATGCCTGCCATCAGGATGTTCCTGTAGATGGCGGACTCCGGTCTGTCGTAGTGAGCGTCGCAGGTAGCCACTACGGGCTTGCCGAGACGGTCGCCTATCTCCAGTATCTTCTTGTTGATGGCTCTCAGATCGTCTTCGTTCTCGACCCTTCTTCCCTCGAAATAGTATTCCTCTTCAGTCATGAAGCGGTTGTTTATTACGGGCTGGATCTCCAGATAATCGTATTTCATGGCGATCCTGTCCTGCTCCTCGGAACGAAGAGCGTTGATCCTGCGCATCATGCCGGTACGCTTTTCCTGATAGGCGTGGGACACCAGAGACTGGAAAAGCTCTCCGTAGCAGCAGGCGGAACCTATGATCAGGCCCTCCCTGTATTTCTCTATGACGGACCAGGGCAGCCTGGGTTTTTTGTAGTAATAGTCCACGTGAGCCTTGGATACCAGTTTGTAAAGGTTCCTTAAGCCCTCCTGTGTGGCGGCCAGAAGGATTATGTGGTTCACAGGCTTCTTCTTGTAGTCGATCTCGCCGTCCTCTGTCAGGCAGTCGGAATCGTCGAAGCAGTATCCTTCGCAGCCGTAGATTATCTTGATGGGGCGCCCCGCCTTAGCCTGTTTTGCGGCTTCTGACGCCGCGTCCGGGAAGGCCTGTACCACGCCGTGGTCCGTTATGGCGATGGCCGGCTGTCCCCAGACAGCCGCCTGTCTCACTGCGGCAGCGGGATCGTTCAGTCCGTCCATGGCGCTCATCTTGGTGTGGAGGTGGAGCTCTACGCGCTTACCGATCTCAGAGGTATCTACCCTGTCCGGCCTCTCCTCCAGCTTCTCCAGTTCCTCCAGGTTTATGACGTTCATGTTGTCAAAGGTGTCGAAGGTCACCTCCCCCTTGACCTTCACCCTGTCCTCCGGGTGCAAAAAATCCTCGATCTCGGAGAACTTCTCCTTGGACATGAATTTTTTGCAGCAGACGGTGGTCTTCTCGTCAGTTATGAGGAAGCTGACCATCAGGTTTCCGGACCTTATGGGCTTTGATTCCAGCTTATAGAGGGTGCCCTCCACTATGACCCTGCCCATGGTGGGATCCAGTTCCTCCAGGTTGTGGTCGGGGTCTCCCGTGAAGCCTTCCCCCATCACGAAGTTGCCGCGGATCTTCTTCTCACGGTTCCTTCTGGTGAAACCCGCCCAGGGATTCTTCTCTTCCTTCTGGGCCTCCTCCGCCTTGGCGCGGCGGGGTGCGTTCTCCTGGGCCTGAGCTTTTTTCTCCTCTATGAATTCCTCCAGTTCGCCCCTGACCTCACGTCTCATGATGTCAGCGCTCTCCTGGAAGGCGTCTCTGTCGTTTTCGAATCTTACGGCCACTTTCATGCCGAAGTTCCTGGCCATGGCACGCTCGAACACGGGAGCGGCGTCGCGGTTCAGGCTCTTTTCGGAAGTCTTTCCTATGCAGGGTATGGTCAGAGTGAGCCTGCCGTTCTCATCCTTTGCGAAGGTATACTCGCTTCCTGCCACAGCCTCTGCGTATCCAGGGCTTGCGGCCTCCAGCATCTTCATGAGGTAGGGATAGAAACCCCTCATGATCTCTTCCTCGGTGAGGATCACGTTCTCATAGTTCAGCCTCAGGTTCACCT
>JAEEOX010000007.1 GCA_016284485.1 Bacillota bacterium
CGGGAAAGTAAACCTTGGACATTCCTCCCGCGCCCAGCGCTACGATGGACTGCTGCTCGTCCATTATCCTTATGTTATATATCCCGGCGCTGCCCTCACGGCACCATCCGGTATTCTCCAGAGCTCCCGCCATGCGCTTGAGCCTGTAGAGATAATAAGGTCTGTATCCTTCCCTGCGCAAAACATCCGCGCCCAGTTCTATCATCTCCCGGGCGACTTCCGAATGGCTCAGGTGATACTGGCTGTCCTCCTCGATGAGGCGGGACGCTCTCTTGAGGGCCAGAGTGTGGACCGTGATGTCCGTGGGTCCCAGTTCAAGGACCCTGGAGAGCGAGTCTGCAAAGTCCTCAGCCGTCTCGCCGGGAAGCCCTGCGATCAGATCGCAGTTTATGTTCCTGATGCCGGAATCCCTGGCCGCTTCGAAAGCCCTGTAGATGTCCTCCACAGTATGTCGTCTGCCTATGATATCCAGGGTCTCCTGCTTCATGGTCTGAGGGTTTATGGATATCCTTGTGACCCCGGCTTCCTTTGCAGCAATGAGCTTGTCCCTGTCTATGGTATCGGGTCTTCCGGCCTCCAGGGTGAATTCCCTGAGTTCCGAAAGGTCCATCTCAGACCTCAGGCAGTCAAAAAGTTCTTCCAGTTCACCGGGATCCAGGGTCGTCGGCGTTCCCCCTCCTATGTAGAGGGTCTCAACACCCAGCCCTGTCTCCTTCATCCTGCGTCCCACGTAGCTTATCTCCTTATGGAGAGCCTCCAGATATCTTTTGATCTCCTCGTGTGGTTTCTGATTGGAAGTGAAGCTGCAGTAAAGGCATCTGGTGGGACAGAAAGGTATGCCCACGTATACCCCGGCGCCGGTGTAATTATCGCCCTTCAGGACTTCCTGCTGGTATTCATATATCTCGATCAGAAGATCCGCCTTGTCCTCCGAAAGGCCGTCCTCCTCCATGAGGATCCTTTTCACCTCATCCCTGGGATGAGGCTGCCTTCCGTTATAGGGATTTCCTCTGAACAGTTCTCTTGTAAGCTTAACCGGTTTGACGCCGGTCAGAATTCCCCAGGAACCTTTCATATGACAAAAGGGTTGTATTTTTTCTCCTCTCCAATGGTCGTGAATCCCATGTGTCCGGGAAGCACCACCGTATCGTCAGGAAGGGTGAAAAGTTTCTCTACTATGGACTTCTTTAACTGGGGGAAGCTTCCTCCCCAGAAGTCGGTCCTCCCCACGGAGAATCTGAACAGTGTGTCTCCTGCGAAAAGATGGCCGTCCACCAGAATGCTCTGGCCTCCGGGAGTGTGTCCGGGAGTGAAGATGAAGAGGAGTTCCATGTTCCCTATCTTCATGGTATCCATGTCGTCCGTCAGGACGTCCGGGGTGATGGATAAGGGTCTTCCGAAAAGTTCAAGTGAATCGTTCTTTCGGGGATCCTCCAGAAGCTCCACCTCGTTCTTGTTGGCGACTACCTTGATGTCGGGAAATTCCTGCTCCAGGCGGGCGATCCCTCCTATGTGGTCGCCGTGACCGTGGGTCAGAATAATGTATGAGGGTTTAAGCCCAAGCTCTCTGATCTTGTCCGCGATCTCCTGCCTGTATCCGCCGGGATCCACAATGAAACAGTCCATGGTCTCCTCGTCGTAGACCACGAATGTGTTTACTGATATGGGTCCTGTGGTGTAGTGAAGTATCTTCATGTTTCTAAAATAACTTTCTGCTGTCAAGAAGTATGGTGACAGGTCCGTCGTTTACTATATTTACGGACATCTCCGCCTGGAAGACGCCCTCCTCCACATGGATCCCTCTGGCTCTCAGGCCGTCATTGAATCTCATGTACATCTCATTGGCCGTCTCAGGTCTTTCGGCTCTTATCCAGCTGGGTCTCTTGCCCCGTCTCACGTCACCCAGAAGAGTGAACTGTGAGATGGAAAGGATCTCTCCGCCCACGTCCAGTACCGAAAGGTTCATGACGCCGTTTTCGTCGTCAAAGATCCTGAGGCCTGACACCTTCTCTATCATGTAATCCAGGTCGTTCTGACCGTCTCCGGTCTCCACTCCCAGGAGCACAGTAAGTCCGTTTCTGATCGACCCTTTTACTTCTCCTGAAACGCTGACGGAGGAGGATGTTACTCTCTGAACTACTGCTCTCATCTCAGCTCCTCGCTCTGTATACCTTGGAGACTCCTTCAACGCTGCGAAGGGCTCTCAGTATTCTGTCCATCTCCTGCACTGAGGAAATGGAAATGACTATGTTCATGGTCATGGAGCCGTCCGGACTGGTCCTGGCGTTGACTCCCGTAAGGTCCACATCCAGATTCTCGCAGGTCTTGGAGATGTCTGAAAGGAATCCTCTCCTGTCGTTTCCTGTAATGGTGATGGCCACGTCGTAGGACTTGCCTTCCTTGACGTCCTCCCACTCCACCTTGATGAGCCTGGGCTTCTCCTCATCGGGAAGACTGACTATGTTGGTGCAGTCCTTTCTGTGGACTGAGATGCCTCTTCCCTTGGTTATATAACCGATGATATCGTCTCCGGGAACCGGGCTGCAGCACTTGGCCAGCTTGATCATCAGGTTATCTGCGCCTTCCACGATGACTCCGGCGCTTCCGGATCTTTTGCGCTCAAGCCTGCTTCTTCTGGCCTCCTGAGCCCTGAGATCCTCCATGATCTCCTCATTGGTCTTGGGAAGTTCCTGCTTGGTCTCCTCTTCGTAGTAGCCGATGAGCAGGTTGCAGAACTTGCTGACCAGAGATCCGCCGTTGGAGAGCTGTGCCCAGCCCTCTTCGGGAGTGGCGAACTTGGCGTCCTTCATGGCCCGCCTGATGTAGGCTTCCTTGTATACCAGGGTATAATCCTGGACTCTCTTCTTGAGATACTTCTCCACCAGGTCTCTGCCCTTTTCAATGTTGGCATCCTTGTTGACCTTCTTGAGGAAGGAGCGGATCTTGTTGCGGGCATTGGAGGATTTGACTATCTTTAACCAGTCTATGGACGGTCCCGATGAATTCTGGGACGTGATGATCTCCACTATGTCTCCGTTGTTCAAAACATAGTCGATGGGAACCATCTTGCCGCTGACCTTGGCTCCAACGCACTTGTATCCGATGTCTGAGTGGATCTTGAATGCGAAGTCAAGAGGCGTGGATCCCGCGGGAAGTTCCAGCACCTTGCCCTGAGGCGTGAACACGAATACCTGTGAGGCAAAAAGATCCATCTTCACGTTCTCCAGGAAGTCCTTGGGGTCTTCCGAGTCCTTCTCAAGTTCCAGGGACTGTCTGAGCCATGCCAGCTTGATCTCATCCTGGTTGATCTCAGCGGAGGTGTTGCCCTCCTTATATTTCCAGTGGGCCGCGATACCGTATTCAGCCACGCGGTGCATCTCCTGGGTCCTGATCTGGATCTCGAAGGGTTCTCCGTTCTCGCCGATCACCGTGGTATGTATGGACTGATACATATTGGGCTTTGGCATGGCGATATAATCCTTGAACCTGCCCGGAATGGGAGTCCACATGGTGTGAACGATACCCAGAACAGCGTAACAGTCTCTCACTGAATCCACTATGATCCTTATGGCTATCAGGTCGAAGATCTCGTCAAGGTCCTTGTGCTGGTATTTCATCTTTTTGTAGATGGAATAGTAATGCTTGGCTCTGCCGTAGATCTCGTACTTGAATCCCATGTCATCCAGAGATTCCTTGATCTCCGATATGACGCTGTTGATCACGGTCTCGCGCTGGGTCTTCATCTGGCTGATGCGCACCACCAGATCCTCATATTCCTCCGGATGGAGGAACTTGAGAGCCAGGTCCTCAAGTTCGAACTTGATGGAGAAGATTCCCAGTCTGGCTGCCAGAGGAGCGTAGATCTCCAGGGTCTCTGTGGCCTTCTCCCTGATCTTGGCAGGTGATTTGAACTGGAGGGTCCTCATGTTGTGAAGTCTGTCCGCCAGCTTGATCACCAGTACTCTGATATCCCTGGACATGGCCAGGAACATCTTGCGGAAGTTCTCCGCCTGGATGTTCTCCTTGGATTCGAACTTGATGTTTCCCAGTTTGGTGACGCCGTCCACCAGAGCGCAGACCTCCTCACCGAAGTCGGCGATGAGCTGTTCCTCGGTGTACTCCGTGTCCTCAACGACGTCATGCAAAAGACCACCGATCACCGTGTCCTCGTCCATGCCGAGATTTGCCAGGATGTACGCCACATTCACGGGGTGAGTGATGTACGGATCCCCGGACTGCCTGAACTGTCCCTCATGCAGTCTGTCGGCAACAACGAAAGCCTTCTCAATGTTTTCGGTGTTGTAGTTGGGATTTATTTTAAGAAGATTCTCAATAAACTCTTCTTTTGTGAGCTTGTTTACTTCTGTCTTTTGCACTGTAACCCTTGACCCTTAAGCTTATTTGCTCTTTTTCTTTGATTTTGCCTTGGACTTGCTCTTCGGCTTGGCCTGTTCACCGTCCTTTGAAGAAATGACGGCTTCCCTGACCTTCTCTATTTCCTTGGCCTTCTCTTTCCTTCTGTCGGCCCTCTCCCTCTCCTGCTGCTTCAGCATGTACTTAGACATCTCATCCTTCTTGTTGAGGTCATAGTACAGCGGAGCGCAGATGAAGATGGATGAATAGCATCCTACGATGACGCCAACCATGAGGGGCACGATGAACTGTGCGATGGAGCCGCCTACCATGAAGAGAAGCGGTACCATCACCACCAGTGTCGTAACAGATGTCATGATGGTCCTGTTCAGCGTCTGGTTCAGAGAAAGGTCGATGTTGGTCTCGTTGTTGTTCTTCGCGTAGATCTTCTTGTTGTATCTGATCCTGTCGAAGATAACGATTGTATCGTTGATCGAATATCCTACCAGTGTGAGGATAGCGGCGATGAACGGGTTGTTCACGGTGTATCTGAAGATGGCGTAGAATGCCAGAACCATCAGAACGTCGTGGGCAACTCCCACAACTGCGCTTAATCCGTACTTCCAGGACTTGAATCTCAGGATGATGTAGATCAGCATACCGATGGAAGCGATGATAACGGCTGTAACTGCGTTCTGCTTCAGTTCCTTACCTACGGAAGGTCCGAACTGTTCAGCTGCTACAAGTGCGCTGTCTTCAAGTCCGTACTTCTCCTGAAGCGCATTGAAGACTTCTGCTCTTCCTGCGTTGTCAAGAGCCTTGATGGTCTTGATCTGTACCTGTGTATTGCCCTCGCCTGTATAGATGATGGTAGGATCAAGTTCGAAGGACTTCAGTGTATCTTCAACGTCCTTAATGTCTACCTGCTCGCCCATCTCAACCTGGATGGTAGTACCGCCGGTGAAGTCGATACCGTAGTTCATTCCGCCAACCAGTGAGAATACCAGGCCGATAACGATGATGGCAACGGATGCGATGTAGAAGATCTTTCTGTTCTTGATGAACTTGAAGGTCTTGTGGAGGAACTGTCTGGGAGTTCCGTCTTCATTTACTCCGAAGTATTTGTTGTGGCTGAACTTCTTTGTTCCTGCTATAAGGCTCAGGAAGAGCTGTGAAATGATGACTGCAGTAAAGATACTGAATACGATACCGATCATCAATGTAAGAGCGAATCCCTTGACTACGGTGGTACCTACTTCGTAAAGTACGATGGCTGCGATCAGAGTTGTTACCTGAGCGTCAAGTACTGTTACGAGAGCGCTCTTGAATCCGCTGTCTACAGCGACCCTGATGGACTTGCCCTGTGCGATCTCTTCTTTGATCCTTGAGAATATGATTACGTTAGCGTCTACTGCCATACCTATTGAAAGGATGAGAGCAGCGATTCCGGGTAAGGTAAGAACTACGTTGAATCCTACCATAGCCCATACGAACATTACTACGTAAAGCATCAGCGCGATGTCTGCGATGACTCCGAGAAGTCCGTACATGATGATCATGAGTATGAATACTATGATGAGACCGATGCCGCCGGCAACGATGGACTTATCCAGAGCGTTTGCGCCGATGGTGGCTGTCTGTACGGAGGACTGGATCTCTTCCAGTTCGATGGGAAGCGCACCGCCTCTGATGAGAGCTGCGGTAGTAGTAGCTTCTTCCTTAGTGTAGCTTCCTGTGATCTCGCAGCGTCCGCCGGAGATAACGCTGATTACCTGAGGATGTGTGATGATGGTTCCGTCGAGAACAATGGCGATCTGGTCGGCATCCATTCCCTCGATCTTGACCTCAGGCTCTCTGTTGTATGCTTTTCTGGATGCTTCTTCAAAGAGTGAAGCACCATCGGAGTTGAATTCAAGAAGGATCTTGTATCCGGCTCCGTCTGTATCGACCTGAGCATCTTTTACATAGGATCCGTCGAGTACGACTGTTCCGTCAGCAAGGACGAAAGTCAGCTGAGCTGTGGTTCCTATAGCCTTGATGGCTTCCTCGGCGTCTGTGACGCCGGGCATCTCGACTCTGAGACGGTTGGTGCCTTCACGTGTTACTGTTGACTCAGCTACTCCAAGCTGGTTGACACGGTTATTCAGCACCGCTCTGGTCTGTTCCATGATCTCGTTGATTTCCTCGTTGGTGTATCCGAGACCGTCTGTTTTACCTTCCATTTCGACGTAAACGCCGCCGTTGATGTCAAGACCGTCCTT
>JAEEOX010000044.1 GCA_016284485.1 Bacillota bacterium
ATAACCTGGCAGACGCCGGTCTGGAAATACTGAGACGTACTCCGTATTCCACAGCCATAGGCGAGCTGCTGATCTGCAGAGTTCAGGACGCAGGTTACGTTCAGATAGCCGGTCCGGTAATCAATTCAGAGACAAAGAAACTCTGCAAAGACATGTTCGATCTCGGCTGCGACCTGATCATGATCGACGGAGCAATAGACCGTAAGACCATCGCGTCCCCTGAAACCTCGGACGCCATCATCCTTGCCACCGGCGCGGTGCTGAGCCGTTCCATGAAGAAGGTGGTGGAGGAGACTGCTCACGTGGTACATCTCTACGGACTTCCTGAGTTCGGTGAGGATGACAGAGTCAAAGCGTTTATCGAACAGGACAACTATGAACACATCATCGCCTTCAATGCCGACGGAGAGGGCAAAGTGCTGGATCTGGTAACAGGTCTGGGCAATGCCAGATATATCGACGACGCCATTGAAGAAGATACCAAATATATTTTCATACCGGGAGCTTTCACCAATTCAGTAGTTGCAGATATCAGCAACAAACACCTGAAGCAGGTTGAGTTCATTCTTAAGGATCCAACGAAGATCTTTGTCAACATCATGGACTGGGGCCAGCTGAGAAAACGCGGCTTCAAGGTCAAGGTGCTGAAGAACATCGAGATAGCCGCTATCACGGTGAACCCCTGGGCTCCTCAGGGCTACACCTTCGATTCGGACTTCCTGATCGAATCCCTTAAGAAGCTGCTTCCGGACATGCCTATCATCGACGTGAGAAAGTAGGTGAGGCCTATGTACATGGGAAAAAACCGCAGGCTGGCCAACGTCAAGACCCGTCATGAGACCGGCCTGGATTATATAACACAGAAACTTAATATCGAGACACCCTTCGGCAAGAAAGTCCTCAAGGACAACAAGCCTTTCTTCCCCGGTGAGGAGGAAGAACTGAGGGAGGAACTCAACAGGGTAGAAGCCCTCGTAGAATACGTCAAAAACAACAAAAGGACCATAGAACTTCTGAGCGAAGTCTTCATGGAAGTGAAGGACGCCAGCCGCACCGCTGAAAGGGCTGAGAAATCAGTGCTCACGGCGCTGGAGATCTATGAGATCAAGTCCCTGCTCCTCCTTATGGAGAAGTACGTTAAACTGCTTCAGTCGGAAGAGACCAGTTCATTTGAGCATTCCAACCACTGCTGCCTTCCCGGGCAGGAGAAGGAAGGGACTGAGACCGTGGGAGGAAACATCATCCCCGAGAGATATCACTTGAGGGATATGACGGACCTTCTGGATGCACTGGATCCCAGAGGCGACAGGATCACTACCTTCTACATCTACGATGAGTTCAGCCCTAAGCTTGGGGAGATCCGCAAGGCTAAGCGCGAGATCGAGATCTCCATCAGAAAAGAGCAGAAGGTGAAACGCGATGAGATCCATAAGCAGTATGGCATAATGCTGACTCCCAAGTTCGACATCGTGATCTCCAAGTCTCATCCGGACTTTGAAAAGCTCAAAGAAATCGAAGCCCTGGAGATGACAGATCAGGACTACATGTCCGCCACCTTCGTTCTGAAGCCCAACGACAGAGTCTTTGAACTCCAGAGGGAGATAGACAAACTGGCAGTGGACATGGAGGAGGAAGAGGAAAGGATCTGCGCAATGCTTTCCAAGAAGATAGCAGCACGCAAAGAGGACCTCTTCTACAACTGCGAGAGGATCGGAGAATTTGACTTTGCCCTGGCAAAGGCAAAATACGCCATCAAACACGACTGCGTAAAACCGGAGATCGTGGATGAACATATAATCGAGTTCGAAGAGGGAAGGAACCTCCAGGTGGAGGACATCCTGAACTCCAAGGGCAAAAAATACTGTCCGATATCCATAGCTCTGAAGGACGGAGTGACCTGCATAACGGGAGCAAACATGGGAGGCAAGACCATATCCCTGAAGCTCTCGGGACAGATCCCCATCCTGGCCCAGTACGGATTCTTTGTACCGGCCAAAAGCGCTAAGATCGGTCTTTCCAACTTCATGCAGATGCTGATAGGCGACTCCCAGTCCGTGGAGCGTGGCTTATCCAGCTTCGGCTCCGAGATGGAGGAACTGAAGGAGATACTGGACAACAGCGTGGACCGCTCGCTGATCCTGATCGATGAGATCGCCTCCGGAACCAACCCGGTGGAGGGCCTGGCTCTTTCCAGAGCTTTGGTGGATTA
>JAEEOX010000045.1 GCA_016284485.1 Bacillota bacterium
GGTCCATCACATATCTGGTGACGCTCCGCGGTTCGAAGGGATTACTCACCATGACGAAACCCTCCCTGAGTCTGTTCACCAGCCATTCAGAGTAGAATGCAGGGATGTCTGTCCGCTGTCCCGTCTGTATTATCATCCTTTGGCCTCCTGGGAAGTGATCCACACTCCGGCCACAGTAAGGATGAGCCCTGCAATGGTGTACCATCCCCAGGGATCTCCTGCAATGGCAATTCCGGAGATCACTCCTACCATGGTGGTGGCGCTGGCGGATATGTTGTTGGCTCCCGCAGCATCCATCTTGGAAAGTATATAGTTGAGGATCACATAGCAGATGAAGGAGCAGCCCACTCCCAGGAACAGCACGCCGCCCAGGACGTGCATATCCGAAAGAGCCGTCCTGTATCCGCTGAGACCGTAGCCCATGGCGAAGTTCAGCGCATTGAAGAACACCGCTCCCGTCAGAGCCATCCAGCAGGTGAGCTCCATGGGTGTGTAGCTCGCAGTGACCTTCTGCGAAGTGTGGCCGTATAGACCTCCTATGACTATTGCCACAAACAGGAATACTATGCCCTTAAGGCTGCCTCCTCCGCCGTCACCCTGGCCGAGAGCCGTGCTCAGCACCACGCCTGCCAGAGCAAGAGCGATACCTATCGCTACTTTCCTGCTTATTTTTTTGTGGAAGAACACCGCCCCGATGATCATGGTCATACATGGGATCAGCGCGATCATGATAGCGGACACCGACGTTGTGGAAAGTGCCACCCCGTTGGTCTCGAACAAAAAATACGCGCAGGGTTCCAGTATCCCCGTAAAGATCATCCACTTGAAAGCGGGCTTCCTCATATCTATCCTGATGATACCGAAGATGATCAGAAGAAGGCAAAGCAGCCCCGCCGTCCCCCACCTCATGGCAAGGAGTGGCACCGGGTCCACCGACTTCACCGTCATCGACGTGGCCAGGAACGAAAGCCCCCAGGTCAGCGACATCGGTATCAGGAGAATGAATAACTTAAGTCTTCCCATTTAAACCGTCCTGAGCGCCCCATCCGGAACGAATCCTTCGAAAATGCAGGTCGCCCCGGTCTTCTCGCAGATCTCAAGATCCAGAGGGTCTTTTACCGTCCAGATCACCTTCATGCCGCCGTATCTTTTAAATACTTTGTTCTGTCTGTCCAGAATGTTGTAGGCGGCGAAGTCAGGCTTGGTCAGAGGATTCATCATCATGTCCCTGACCATTAAAGAAGTGCCGGTACTGGTCTTGACGTGTTCTCTTGGGTCGTTCGGCATCATCAGTGCCTCGTCCCTCTTCAGGTCCGAAGCCAGCTGTCCCCTGACAATGTGAGGGTACTTGTTCTTCAGGTAGAGCACCACAAAGGAGTTGAAGCTCTCTATGCAGTAGTACCCTTTGTAGCCCTGAAGCGCCTTCACCACAGCATCCGTCAGTTCCTCGTGATTCCCGTCCCTGGGCTTGAGTTCAATGATCATGGGGACCCGCCCGCCGATCAGTTCAAGCACCTCCCTGAATTCCGGGATGTGCTCCTGAGATTCCTCCAGGGTGAATGCCTTGGCCTCCTCCAGAGTCATGTACTCAATGACTCCTGAACATCCCACCTTTATCTCGGTGGGTATGGAGGCCGTGGCCGGAGTCACCGGCTTGTGGTCGGCCCGGACCGTGGTCACCCTTTTGAGGCCGGAATCGTGGATAACAGCCAGTTTTCCGTCACAGGTGAGATGAACATCAAACTCAATGCCAAAACCAAGCTCAGCGGCCTTTCCGAAGGCCATGAGCGAATTCTCGGGGCAGGTGGGCTTGGTGAAAAGTCCCCTGTGAGCGTAACGATGCTTTTTGAGTTCTTCGATTATCTCAGCTTTTTCCATTTTTTGCGCTTCCTTTACATGTCAAGGTCTTCGAAAGCCTCTACGCCCTTCTTGGGCGCTTCAGGTCTGGAATCGCCGTGCTTCACCTGAAGCATGGTCACGAAGGCCACTATGGTGAAGATCGTGGCATAGGGGAACAGAGTCCAGTATCCCACGTGCTCAAGGAAGAATCCCGAGATTATCGGGGTGATCACCTGAGCGGCCATTGAGAACGTGTAATAGTATCCGGTGAATTTGCCTATGTCGGAGCCCTTGCACATCTCCACCACCATGGGATAGGAGTTGACGTTTATGGACGCCCATGCGATGCCCACCAGAATGAACACCACATATATACCCACGTTGGGGTTCTTGAACAGGAAGGCTGCGAACCAGGACACTGCCAGAAGTATGACTCCGAAGAGGATCACCTTCTTACGTCCCAGTTTGGATGAGATGATACCCACCGGTATGAATGCGATCAGCGCACCTATGGAAGCAAGCATCATGGCTCCTGCGTAGGAGCCTCCGCCCATGCCCCACATCTCTGTGGCGTATTTTGAGAAAGCGGTGGTAACGCCGTTGTAGGCCATGAACCAGAAGGCCACGGAGAGCAGCAGGAAGATCAGTGATCTCTTCACGTCAGGTGCCAGCTTGGCGCTGCCGGACCCGTCGTCTTCCTCCTCATATCCGGTGAGGCCGAATTCCTTCTCTGTGGCGATCCTCTCCGCCACGAATCTGTTTTCATCCACCTTGAAGATGATGACCAGAAGAGCGGCGATCATGATGGCCGCCACACAGAGGAACAGGGGGAGATAATTGGGGGTGTTGTTGCCCTTCTCTCCCGAAAGTACCATGGTGAGACCCAGTACGGCGATGATGCCCACAGCTCCCATCAGGTTTATGATGGCGTTGCCCTTTGATCTAAGCGGGCTGGGCGTCACGTCAGGCATCAGGGATACCGCCGGCGATCTGTAGATACTCATGGCGAGAAGCGTCAGGAGCAGCATCACTATGAAGAGCGCCAGGTTCCTCATGTTGGCGGCGATGGGCAGGAAGATCATGAAGACCACTGCCAGTATGGTTCCCACGAAAATGAAGGGGGTACGCTTGCCTCTCGAGGTGGAGACCTTGTCGCTCAGCGCGCCGAAGATCGGCAGCATGAACAGGGCGAAAATATTGTCCAGGGACATGATCACGCCGGACATGGTGTCCTTGACCCCGAAGAAATACTTGAGTATCAGCGGGATGATGTTGTCATACATCTGCCAGAAAGCGCTGATTGCCAGGAACGCAAAACCTATGAGTATGGTCCGCTTGTAATTCAGTTTCATACCGGTATCTCCTTAATGCTATTGAATATATAGGTCGGCTTGACGCCGTATCTGACTATGTCTTCTTCCGTTCCCTCGCCGCTTAACACGAAGGCGGTATCCACTCCGGCATTGGATCCGGAGGCTATGTCTGTGTATATCCTGTCACCTATGACCAGTGTCTCTTCCGGGGAATATCCGTATCTTTCCATGGCCATCTCTACCATGAGCGGTTCGGGTTTTCCTATGAACACAGGGCTCCTCCCCGTTGCAGTCCTGAGCATCTCAGCCATGGAACCGCAGTCAGGCACCGATCCCCGCACGTGTCGGATCTTTTCCCCCACCTTCAGGGTGGAGGGATCAGGATCGAAGGCTGCAGGGCAGACCCAGTCCGGATTGGTGGCAAGGTACGGCATATCCGGGTATATGGTGAGGAGTCTTGAGACTATCTCAAGTTTCCTGAAGGTCAGTTCTCTGTCGAACCCCAGGATCACCATGAAGGGATCTTTTCCGCCGTCCCGGTCCTCGTCCCAGAGGACGTATCCCGCATCCTCCAGCTGTTTCCTGAATGATCCGGTACCCATGACGTAGATCTTTTCCTTCTCAAGTACGGGACCGTAGTTGATCTTAAGGTAATGTATTAGCGCATCAGCCGACGTCAGGAAGTCATCTTTATCCGCATCGATCCCCAGTCTTCTGAACTTCTTCAGGTAACTGTCCGTGCCTCTGGAGGAATTGTTGGAAAGATACACCACCCTCCCCCTGGCACCTGCGCTGCGCAAAAAATCCGCCGCCCCTTCTATGAGCCGGTCATCGATGTAAAGGGTCCCGTCCAGATCCAGAAGGTAAAGTTTTTTGCGCTTTAAAGCATCTACTGATCCCATGACCTGATTATATCACAGAATTTCAAGTACTGCTACATAAAAGAAGCCCCCGGCGAACCGGGGGCTTCAATATAGCTATTAACTTTCAACTGATACTTTAGAGGCGTATCTTACCTTGTGGAAGCGTCATAAAGTTCTTCTGCGTTGTCCCACTCTTTGATGATCTCGGGGATGACCTTGTAGAGGTCTCCTACGATACCATAGTCAGCGATCTCCATCATCGGGCAATCGGGATCCTTGTTGATGGCAACGATGATCTTGGAGCCGGACATACCAGCCTGGTGCTGAATAGCTCCGGAAATACCGCAGGCAAAGTAGATCTCCGGCTTAACGGTGGTTCCTGTCTGTCCAACCTGGTGAGAGTGATCGATCCAGCCGGCATCTACTGCTGCACGGGAGGAACCAACGACTCCGCCGACCTTGTCAGCGAACTGCTTGATGAGCTCGAATCCCTCGGGGCCACCGAGACCACGTCCGCCGGAGCAGATGATCTTGGCGTCTGTAAGGGAAACAAGTTCCTTAGCGGACTTAACGACGTCCTTAACTGTGATGTGGATGTCGTCCTTGGTGATGGCGGGCTTAACGTTTACGATCTCGCCTGTTGCACCGGGAACTCTCTCAAGCTTCTGCATAACGCCGGGACGTACAGTGGACATCTGAGGTCTGGTGTTGGGGCAGATGATGGTAGCCATCAGGTTTCCGCCGAATGCAGGACGTGTCTGCTTGATGCCTGTTGAAGGATCGTTGGGATCCAGTGTGGAGGTATCAAGTGTGGTGTTTGCCTTAGCGAATTCGATGTACTTGGAAACCTTTACGTCAAGGTGTGTGCAGTCAGCGGTAAGACCGGTGTTGCATCTTGCAGCGATACGGGGAGCAAGGTCACGGCCGATGTGGGTAGCACCGTAGAGAACGATCTCCGGCTTGTACTCCTGGATGGCGTCATAGATGACCTTTGTGTATCCGTCTGTGGTGTACTGCTCAAGAAGCGGATCCTGGATCATGTAGACCTTCTCAGCACCGTACTCGAAGCATTCCTGAGCAAGGTGGTCGATGTTGTCACCAACGAGAACTGCGCAAACCTGTGTGTCCTCGGAGATGTCCTTTGCAAGCTTACGGCCTTCGCCGATGAGCTCGAGGGCTACGTTCTGGATCTTGCCGTGTCTCTGCTCAGCATATACCCAGATGTGCTTGTAATCTGCGAATCTGTCGTCGCCGGAAGCTGTCTGGACTTCCTTGATGGCTCCGAACCTGCAGGCGGTAAGGCACTGGTTACAGAAGGAGCACTTAGCGTTGACCTTGGCTACTCTGCCAAGCTTATTGCCTTCATAGGGCTCAAATTCAAATGCGTCATAAGGGCAGGACTTGAAGCACAGTCCGCAACCTGTACATTTTTCTTTTAATATTTCAATAGCCATTATATTTCCTCCTCAAATTAGATGATGTGCTTACCTTTAAGGTTGATCAGAAGGTTCTTTGCCTGCTCGTTTTCAGTGTCGCCCTCCACCTT
>JAEEOX010000046.1 GCA_016284485.1 Bacillota bacterium
GCCGGTCTCCTCCGGGGAGGGGGAATCCTTCAGTTCCACAAAACTCCTGGCCAGAGTCTGAGGCTCGCGCTCTTCAGGTTCGGCGGTCATCTCTGTATTTTCATAGGTCTCTTCGTATGTATCGTTCATAACAACTCTCCTTTTTTGCAGAATGGTTTCGTATGTGTAGTTTAACATAGGAAGAAACAAAAAGAAACAATAGCATTATTTAAAGAATGTGATATAATACCCGTGTCGACTTTAAAACAGGAACAAAACATGTTAGCCAACAAGAATTTACCAAATGCAATTTCATCGGTCAGAATAGCCTGCACTGCGTGGCTTCTTTTTATGGAGCCCCTGGCACCGCTGTTCATGGTGGTCTATGTTCTGACGGGGATCACGGACGTCCTCGACGGAGCCATCGCAAGGAGATACGGGACCACCAGCGAGCTGGGAGCCAGGCTGGACAGCATTGCGGACATACTTTTCTATACGCTGATACTGATCAGGATCTTCCCCGTACTTTGGGTGACCCTGCCCAAGAAGATCTGGGTCATGGTGGGGGCGGTCATCGTGGTGAGGCTCATCGCATACGGCACCTTTGCCCTCAAGCATCACCGTTTCGCATCCCTCCACACCTACCTCAACAAGGCCACTGG
Source organism: Bacillota bacterium (assembly GCA_016284485.1). Taxonomy (GTDB): domain Bacteria; phylum Bacillota; class Clostridia; order Peptostreptococcales; family Anaerovoracaceae; genus RUG754. The sequence goes on from JAEEOX010000046.1 coordinate 642, forward strand.
CCTTCTGGTCTTCGGCGTGGCTCTGTTCATCAAAACACCCATTGCAGTACCTTACTGCTGGCTGGTGTGCATCGTGGGCATGATCTCATCTCTGGAAGAGCTCATAATTCATCTTACCTCCGATGAGTACGATCCCAACAGGAAGATGCTGGTGAAGAGGGGATAATTCCCGCTCAGCCGATTGTAACCAACAACACGGCCCTCCGCATGGAGGGCTTTTTTGTTGGCTGAAAAGCCCGGAGCACTCTACTTTCCGTAGGTGGCGGGGGCGGATGTTTTGTGGTAGACTGCAGCCATAAGGAGGAAGCGCTATGGACAGATATGTAACAGGGGACGTGATCCGGCTGCTCCGCGACAGCAAAAAACTCACCCAGGAGGAGCTGGCGGAGAAGCTCCACGTCACAAGCAAGGCGGTGAGCAAGTGGGAGACGGGCAGGGGCTACCCGGATGTAAGCCTGCTGGAGCCGCTGGCCAACGCTCTGGACATCTCGGTGATCGAACTTCTGTCGGGGAGCCCCATCGAGAACAGGAACATCTCGGCCAACATGACCCGGAGCAAATTCTATGTCTGCCCCATCTGCGGGAACGCAATCCGTGCCGCAGGTGAGGCGGTGATCAGCTGCTGCGGCATTACGCTGCCGGCGCTGGAGGCCGAGGAACCCGACGAGGAGCACCTGATCCTTAGGCAGGTGGCTGAGGATGAGTACTACGTCACCATGGATCACCCCATGACTAAGGAACACTATATTTCGTTTTTTGCGGCGGTGTCGGACATGAGCGTCCAGTTCGTCAAGCTTTATCCGGAGGGACCGGCTGAGGCCAGGTTCAAGATCGATCGGGTCAGGCACCTCTACGCCTACTGCAACCGCCACGGGCTGTTCAGGGTGAGGGTGTGAGCGCATGCTTACTGCCTGTTTTCAAAAAACTGATTTAAGCAGTAAGGAAAACCGTATTTTTACTGCTTATTTCAAAAAATCTATTTTAGGCAGTAAATCATGACTTCAGTTCTACTGCCTGACCGCAAAAAATCCATTCTAAGCAGTAAAGATATCCGATTCTTTACTGCTTATTTTATATAATTGCTTTTAAGCAGTAATTCCAAAAGGTTCGGTTGACAATTCCCCCGTACATGGTATAATCAAATTGATAAATAACATATGTTAGATAACATATTGTTCTGAATGGAGAAAGGAATTTGCAATGCCTCCCGCAGTGAAATTCAAAAAGGAAGAGATAGTGAACGCCGCACTGAATGTAGCAGGCAGGAAGGGGATGGATGGAGTCACAGCCCGTGAGGTGGCCAGAGAGCTCAAGGTCTCGGTGGGGCCGATCTTCACCTACTATGATTCCATGGACCAGCTTAGAAGCGACGTGTATGAACACGCCAAGGCACGCTACAGGGAATTCATAGAGGAGGGGCTCCGCGGACCGGTACCCTTCATGGGGCTCTGGAGACAGTTCCTGACCTTTGCCAGAGAGGAGCCTGAGCTGTTCAGGATGATTTTCCTCACCAAGCCGGACAACTGTTCCGGCGGAGCCATGGAGGCGCTCAGGATGTCTCAGGACGTAGCCAGGGAATCGATCATGGAAGTCTACAAGATGGATGCCCACCAGGCGGACTGTTTCTTCCGGGACATCTGGCTCACTGCCCTTGGTTTCGCCACGCTGATCGTCAACGACGACTGTCCGTATACCATGGAGGAGATGCTGGATATCGGCAGGGAGATGAGCCTTTCCATATGCAAGGCCTACAAGGAGGTGCCCGGCCTGGCGGAGGGGAACTACGACGCAGAGGCAAACTTCAGACAACTGATGGGTCAGTAAGGGGGTATTTTAAATGATATACAACAAAGAGATCAGACTTAAGGACGGCAGGAGCTGCACCATAAGAAACGCTGTGGCAGAGGATGCCCGGGAGGTGCTGGATGATTTCATCCTGACTCACAGTGAGACGGATTACCTTTCCAGCTACCCGGACGAGATCAACATCACGGTGGAGAAGGAGGCAGAGTTCCTCAGGGCCAGGACCGAGAGTCCCGATGAGGCGGAGCTAATCGCCGTGGTGGACGGCAATGTGGTGGGCTGTGCAGGCATCGACCGCATAGGCAGGCACTACAAGATGAGTCACCGTGCCAACTTCGGCATCAGCATCGAGAAGGCCTACTGGGGCCTGGGCATCGGCAGGGCTCTCACCGAGAGCTGCATAGAGTGCGCAAAAAACGCAGGCTACACTCAGGTGGAACTGGAGGCGGTGGCGGACAACGGCCACGCCCTGAACCTTTACGAGAGCGTGGGCTTCGTGGAATTCGGCCGGAACCCCAGAGGTTTCAGGTCCCGCATCACGGGATACAATGAACTGGTGTACATGAGGCTGGAACTGGGGGAATGAGGCTCGGAAATGCGGGTTTTTTGCAGTATCCAACCGATAGTTGTATAATATACAACTGACAGATGAGCGATTTCAACTTTTGTTCGCTTCTCTCATCACGATCATTCTGATATTATCGGCTCGAAAAGGGCGGGAAGGGCCCGCCGGGAAATCAGAAAGGAAGTAAGAAAATGATGAACGAAACTTTTGGACAGAGATTTACAAGACTGAGAAAGCAGAGAGGAATGACCCAGGAAGAGCTGGGCGAGAGGATCGGCATTTCGGGCCAGGCGGTCTCCAAGTGGGAGAACGATGCGTCCATGCCGGACGTAGGCGTGCTGGTGGAACTTTCGGAGATCCTGGGGGTGACCCTGGACGAGCTCCTGGGCAAGGAGACCAGCGTGACCAGAGTGGTTCCCGCAGAGGAGCGCAAAAGCATGGACGACATGGTCCTCAGGATCCGCGTGGATTCTTCTGAAGGGGACAAGGTCACAGTCAACCTTCCGCTCAAAATCGTTAAGATGGGTATCCAGATGGGCATGAGCATGCCCCAGATCAACGGGAACAAAGCCCTGGAGGGCATCAACTTCGAAGACATCATCAAGCTCGTTGAAGAAGGTCTCGTGGGCGAACTGGTCACAGTGGACAGCGCAGAAGGCGACAAGGTCCGCATCTACGTGGAGTAAGCCATGTGGATCAGGATCAGGGCAGATGGAGCCCCGAACATATCCATCCCCGTCCCGCTTTTCATGCTGGGAAGCCCCAGAATCATCAACATGGTCTCACGTTACGCTGGCTCCGATATCGCCAAATATGCGCCGATCGCCCGCCAGATGGCCAGGGAATTCAGGCGTTATGTGAGGGAAAACGGACATTTCACTCTGGTGGACGTGGAGAGCGAAGGCGCTACCGTTAAGATTATTGTTTAACAGCGAGGATCTTACAAAAAAATGAATAAACAGGAATTCATGACCAAACTGAACGAATTCGGCCTGCCAAAGGCCGAGTTTGTCATACTCTCAGGCGGGTCGCTGCTCCTCAGAGGACTGAGGGAGGAGACTGCAGACTTCGATCTTTCGGCGTCGGAAGAGCTGGTCCGCAGCCTTGCCCTGGAGAACTGCCCAAGGGACGAGGCGGGATGCTACGTGCCCTTCCGGGACGTGCAGATGAAGCCGGACATGGAGGGCAGGGCCTTCGATGTGATCGAAGGTTTTCAGTGTCAGACACTGGAGGACATCCTGGCCCTG
>JAEEOX010000047.1 GCA_016284485.1 Bacillota bacterium
AAGCAGATACCCATCCCGGAACTGATCGAAGGCAAAAAACTTCTCTTCGTGGATGACTCCATCGTCCGCGGCACCCAGATCAGGGAGACCGTAAAGTTCCTTTACGACAACGGAGCCAAGGAGGTCCACATGAGATCCGCTTCGCCTCCCATCATCTACGGATGCAAGTACCTCAACTTCTCATCTTCAAAGAATGAGATGGAACTTCTGGCGAGGAGGGTGATCGTTGAGCTGGAGGGCGAGGAAGGCCTTAAATATGCCGAGGAATACTCCGACGGCAGGACTGAGCGCGGCAAGAAACTGAGAAAAGCCATAAGCGATAAATTCCACTTCGATTCTCTTGAATTCCAGTCCCTTGAGGGGGTCCTGGAAGCCATCGGACTCGACAGATGTAAGCTCTGCACCTACTGCTGGGACGGCAGAGAGTAAATAATCAAATATTGAAAGGGTTAGTAGATATGAACAACAAGTCAAGATCTGAAAGCTACGCCCAGTCCGGCGTGGACATAACCGCCGGATACAAGGCGGTGGAACTCATGAAGCCCCTGGTGGCAAGGACCATGATAGGGGACCATTCCGATGATATCGGAGGCTTCGGCGGACTTTTTGAACTGGACATGACAGGGATCACCAAGCCTGTTCTGGTCAGCGGGACCGACGGCGTGGGCACCAAGCTCAAGATCGCCTTCCTCATGGACAAACACGATACCGTGGGGATCGACTGCGTGGCTATGTGCGTCAACGACGTGATCTGCTGCGGAGCCAGGCCGCTGTTCTTCCTGGACTATATCGCCTGCGGGAAAAACTATCCCGAGCGCATCGCCGAGATCGTATCCGGCGTGGCAGAGGGCTGCGTACAGTCCGGAGCTGAGCTCATAGGCGGTGAGACCGCTGAGATGCCCGGATTCTACCCCGTGGACGAGTATGACCTGGCAGGCTTCACCGTAGGTGTTGCGGACAAGTCAAAGATCCTCAACAAGGAGACCATGGAGGAGGGTGACGTGGTGATCGGACTTCCGTCTTCCGGAGTTCACTCCAACGGATTCTCCCTTGTAAGGAAGGTCTTCGACGTTGAAAACGCCGACCTTAAGACTCCTCTTCCGGAACTGGACGGAAGGAGCCTGGGCGAGACCCTTCTTACGCCTACGAAGATCTACGTCAAGCCCATGCTGAAACTCATGGAGAAGGTGAACGTGAGATCTGTTGCCCACATCACCGGAGGCGGCTTCTATGAGAATATTCCCAGAAGTATACCCGACGGTTTCCAGGCAAGGATAGACAAGAGCACTCTTAGAATACCGCCCATTTTCAGGCTCCTTCAGGCAAAGGGCGATATTCCGGAGAGAGACATGTTCAACACCTTCAACATGGGAGTGGGAATGACCGTGGTGGTTCCCAGAATGCAGTCGCTGGAAGCTCTGGACATCTTAAGAGATGCCGGAGAAGATGCCTACATCATAGGTGAGATCCTTCCTACAGATACCGACGAAAAGGTCGTACTCATTTAGGAGCGCGTCATGGAAAAAGCCAGAATAGCCGTTCTTGTCTCGGGGGGAGGCACCAATCTCCAGGCTCTGATCGACAGCGAAAAGTCGGGAGTCATAAATGCAGGAGAGATCAAACTGGTCATCTCCGACAACAGGGACGCATACGCGATCAAAAGAGCGGAAAACAATAACATTGAGACGAAAGTCCTTCTCAGGAAGGACTTCGCCTCAAGAGAAGATCATGAAAAAGCGCTTGTCGGCACACTTAAAGATCATGATATCGATCTTGTTGTGCTGGCAGGCTTTATGTCTATCTTAAGCCCCTATTTCATAGACGCCTTCAGGGACAGGATAATCAATGTACATCCCTCCCTGATACCGTCGTTCTGCGGCAAGGGCTTCTATGGGCTCAAGGTGCATGAGGCTGCGCTGAACTACGGAGTCAAGGTGACGGGAGCCACCGTGCACTACGTAAATGAGATCCCCGACGGCGGCAGGATCATCATCCAGAAAGCCGTTGAGGTAAAGGAAGGGGATACTCCGGAGATCCTTCAGAGAAGGGTAATGGAGGAGGCCGAGTGGAAGATCCTTCCCATGGCCTGTCAGATGGTATGTCAGAATATCACAGAGGAAAAAAACAATGCCGAATGATACTTATAAAACAGCAAGCATAGAGGAGGCTCTTTCCCGCACAGATTATCCGGGCAGAGGCATCATAATCGGAAAATCCCCGGACGGATCCAGGGCCATGACTGCATATTTCATCATGGGCAGGAGCGATAACTCAAAAAACAGAGTGTTCATGGAAGAAGGAGAGGACGTTGTCATTTACCCCTACGATTACTCAAAGGTTGAGGATCCATCCCTGATAATCTACTCTCCTGTGAGAAGGTTCGGTGGAAGTCTGATCGTCACAAACGGTGACCAGACCGACACGATATACGATCACCTTGTGAAGGGACAGGACTTCAGGACCGCGCTCCGCACCAGGGAGTTCGAACCGGACAGGCCCAACTGGACACCCAGGATCAGCGGCATCCTGAACTTCCCGGAGCCTGATCTTAAAGGGGATTTCACCTATGAGATGAGCATCCTGAAGAGCGTGGACAGCGAGGGCACAGGCTGCGCAAGATATTTTTACGAATATCCTTCCGTGGCAGGTCTGGGTCATTTCATCCACACATACGAAGAAAACGGCGAACCCATTCCCACCTTCAGGGGAGAACCTGAGAGAGTCAGCATGCCTGAGGATCTGGGATCTTTTGCGAAGGGGGTGTGGGAAAGCCTGGACGAAGATAAAAAGATCTCCATGTACGCTTGTGTCATCGACCTGGAGACAGGCGTAAGGACATCTGAACTCATAAACAAGAACGTCTGAGGGTACAGGAGGCAGCATCATGAAAGAATATGAACTGAAATACGGTGTGAACCCCAATCAGGGTGAGGCTTCCGTCTACATGGAGGACGGAAGAGATCTTCCCTTCAGGATCCTGAACGGAAGAGCAGGCTATATCAATCTTCTGGATGCCATGAACAGCTGGCAGCTGGTTAAGGAGCTGAAGGAGGCCCTGGGCCTTCCTGCGGCGGCTTCATTCAAGCATGTCAGCCCTACGTCTGCTGCGGTGGGCATCAGGATGAGCGAGAAGCAGAAGAGGGCTTTCTTCGTTGATGACCTGGAGGGAATCGACGAATCGCCCATTGCCACAGCCTATGCCAGAGCCAGAGGAACCGACCGTCTCAGCTCCTACGGAGACTGGGCGGCCCTTTCTGACGTATGCGATGCAGCGACTGCAAGGATCCTCCAGAGAGAGGTCTCAGACGGCGTGATCGCTCCGGGCTACGATGAGGAGGCTCTGGAGATCCTCAGAGAGAAAAAGAAGGGCAAGTACACCATCATTCAGATGGACCCCGACTACGTTCCGGCCAGGATGGAAAAGAAGCAGGTCAACGGCATCATCTTCTCACAGGAACATAATGATTCCGTTATCGGACCTGAGATCTTCGAGAACATCGTTACAGAGAAGGACGTGCTTCCCGAGGAAGCCAAGAGGGACCTGATCGTGGCATTGATCACCCTCAAGTACACTCAGTCCAACTCGGTGTGTTACGCTCTGGACGGACAGGCCATCGGCGTAGGCGCCGGCCAGCAGTCCAGGATCCACTGCACCAGACTTGCCGGTGACAAGGCTGACAGATGGCAGCTCAGGCAGCATGACAAGGTGCTGGATCTTCCCTTCAGAGAGGACATCAGGAGACCCGACAGGGACAACGCCATAGATATCTATCTTTCAGAAGATTACGAAGACGTAATCGGAGAAGGAAAATGGCAGGCATGGTTCACCGAGAGACCCGAGCCTTTCACCAGAGAGGAACAGAAGGAATATCTCAGGACCATTACGGGAGTATCCCTTGGGTCCGACGCCTTCTTCCCATTCGGAGACAACATAGAAAGAGCAGCCAGGAGCGGAGTTTCCTACGTGGCACAGCCCGGAGGGTCCGTGAGAGACGACAACGTCATTGAGACATGCAACAAGTACGGAATGGTCATGGCCTTCACCGGCATCAGACTGTTCCATCACTGATTATGATATGGAGCAGGATATGAGAATACTTGTGGTTGGAGGCGGCGGCCGTGAGCACGCTATAATCAAAGCCTTAAAAAAGTGCAGGGACTGCGGTGAGATCTTTTGCGCCCCGGGAAACGGCGGAATCGCAAAAGACGCGACCCTGGTGGACATAGGCGCGAAGGACATAGAGAAGATCAGAGACTTCGCTGTTGAGAACAAGATAGATTTCTGCGTGGTAGCGCCGGATGACCCGCTGGTCATGGGTGCCGTGGATCTTTTGAACGAGGCCGGCATCAGGACCTTCGGTCCCGACAAAAAGGCCGCGATCATCGAGGGCAGCAAGGCGTTTTCGAAGGATCTCATGAAGAAGTACGGGATCCCCACGGCAGCCTATGAGACTTTTGACAATGTTGACAAAGCCCTGGAATACGTGAAGACCTGCAGCATCCCCGTGGTTGTGAAGGCGGACGGACTGGCTCTGGGCAAGGGCGTCCTTATCTGCGAGACTAGGGATGAGGCCGTAAGCGCCGTAAAGACCATCATGGAAGACAAGGCCTTCGGCAAGAGCGGAGACAAGGTGGTCATCGAGGAGTTCCTCACCGGTCCGGAGGTATCAGTTCTGAGCTTCACCGACGGAAACGTTGTGGTACCCATGGTGTCTTCAATGGATCACAAGAGAGCTCTTGACGGTGACAAGGGACTGAACACAGGCGGAATGGGAACCATCGCGCCCAATCCTTACTACACAGAGGAAGTGGCGGAGGAGTGCATGGAAAAGATCTTCCTTCCCACCATCAGAGCAATGAAGGCAGAGGGGAGGACCTTCAGGGGCTGCCTCTACTTCGGGCTCATGATCACTCCGGACGGTCCTAAGGTAATAGAGTATAACTGCAGATTCGGCGACCCTGAGACTCAGGTGGTGCTGCCTCTTCTTGAAAGTGATCTTCTGGACATAATGCTCAAGACTTACGAGGGGACCCTGAGTCCGGAGGACGTGAAGTTCTCTGACGGATGCGCCTGCTGTGTGGTGATGGCTTCTGAGGGATATCCCGTAAGCTACGAGAAAGGTTTCCCCATCACCATGCCGGAGGACAGGAACATCTATGTCGCCGGAGCCAAGCTGGAGGACGGCGTTCTCAAGACCTCAGGAGGAAGGGTACTGGGAGTCACAGAGACCGCGCCAACACTGAGGGAAGCCATTGACAAGGCTTACGAGACGGTGTCTCACGTTAGCTTTGCCAACGCATATTACAGAAAAGACATAGGAAAGCGTGCCCTTGAGGCAGAGAAATAAAAGCGAGGGATACAATGGTTTACAGAGTTTACGTTGAGAAGAAGAAGGGCCTGGACAACGAGGCGAGAGCCCTCCTGAATGATTTCAGAGAACTCCTTGGAATAAAGGGACTGAAGGACGTCAGGCTTTACAACAGATATGACTGCGAAGGACTGACGGAGGAACTTTTCCTGAATGCCGTAAACGGTGTTCTCAGTGAGCCTCAGCTGGACACGGTCACTTATGAGCAGCCTGTGGGAGACAGGGTGTTTTGCGTTGAATATCTGCCCGGACAGTTCGATCAGAGAGCATCTTCCGCTGCTGAGTGCATCCAGCTGATATCAAAGGCTGAGAAGCCTGAGATCAGAAGTGCCAAGGTATATGCACTTTTCGGGGAAATAAGCGACTCGGATCTTGATGCCGTCAAAAAATACGTCATCAACCCTGTGGAGGCAAGAGAGGCTTCGCTGGAGCTGCCGGAGACACTTCAGATGGATCTGGTCAATCCCACTGAGGTGGCTGTCATCGAAGGTTTCAGGGACATGGATGACGCCGCTCTTCAGAACATGGTGGACGAACTTGGTCTTGCCATGGACGAGGGAGACCTTAAGTTCACCAGGGACTATTTCGTAAAGGAACAGAGAGATCCCACCATCACAGAGATCAGAGTGATCGATACATACTGGTCGGATCACTGCAGACATACCACCTTCAATACGATTATTGACAAGGTCACCTTTGAGGATCAGTACGTCCAGGATGCCTGGGACAGATATCACGACCTGAAAAAGGAACTGAACAGGACCAAGCCGGATTCCCTCATGGACGTGGGGACCATAGCAGCAAAGGTACTTAAGAAGAGGGGAGTGCTGGACAAACTGGACGAGTCCAAGGAGATCAATGCCTGCACCATCAGGATCAAGGCAGACATCGAAGGCAAGACCGAGGACTGGCTTCTGCTCTTCAAAAACGAGACACATAACCATCCCACTGAGATAGAGCCCTTCGGAGGCGCTGCCACCTGCATAGGCGGAGCCATCCGCGACCCGCTTTCCGGCAGAAGCTATGTATATGCTGCCATGAGAGTTACGGGAGCAGGAGATCCGCTGAGACCTCTGAACGAGACTTTGCCCGGCAAGCTTCCCCAGAGGACTCTGGTGACCAAGGCAGCAGCCGGTTACAGTTCCTACGGCAACCAGATCGGTCTTGCAACTGGCCTGGTGGATGAGATCTATCATCCCGGTTACGTCGCAAAACGTATGGAAGTGGGAGCAGTCATCGCTGCCGCTCCCCAGGAGAACGTGATCAGGGAAGAACCTGAGCCGGGAGACATCATCATCCTTCTGGGCGGAAAGACCGGCCGTGACGGCTGCGGCGGAGCCACAGGTTCCTCCAAGTCTCACAATCTTTCTTCCCTTGAGACCTGCGGAGCAGAGGTCCAGAAGGGCAACGCTCCTGAGGAGAGGAAGCTTCAGAGACTCTTCAGGGATCCTGAAGCATCCCGCATGATCATCCGCTGCAACGATTTCGGCGCAGGCGGAGTTTCCGTTGCCATCGGCGAGCTGGCTGACGGACTGGACATCGATCTCAACAAGGTCCCGAAGAAGTATGAGAGCCTTGACGGAACTGAACTTGCCATCTCCGAATCCCAGGAGAGAATGGCTGTTGTGGTCAGGGCAAAGGATGCTGACAGATTCTGTGAGATCGCGGAAAGAGAGAACCTTGAGTCCACAGTGGTGGCCAGAGTCACCGATACGGGCAGACTGGTTGAAAAGTGGAACGGCAAGGCAATCGTCGACATCTCCAGAGAGTTCCTGGATACCAACGGAGCTGAGAAGCATATAGAAGTGGTGGTTCCGGCCGATGAAGATCTGAAACTTGAAAGCGAGACCGATTTCCGTCAGGGAATGAAGACTCTGGTGGGCGATCTCAACGTATGTTCCAAGAGAGGTCTCTCCGAAAGATTCGACTCCACCATCGGAGGCGGCACCGTCCTCATGCCTTTCGGAGGCAAGTATCAGAGGACTCCCATTCAGACTATGGTCCACAAGCTTCCGGTCATGGACAGAGATACCAGGACCGTGAGTTTCATGTCCTACGGCTACGATCCGTTCATAACCGAGAGAGCACCTTTCAAGGGAGCATACCTCTCAGTTGTATCATCCGTCGCAAAACTCATTGCCGCCGGAGCTGAGAACAGAGACATCTATCTCTCGTTCCAGGAATATTTCCAGAAGCTGGGCCGTGATCCCAGAAAGTGGGGCCAGCCATTGAGCGCAGTTCTGGGAGCCATGGAAGCCCAGATGGATCTCAGAGCGGGAGCCATCGGAGGCAAGGACTCCATGTCCGGCACCTTCGAAAATCTCAACGTTCCTCCCACACTCATATCTTTTGCGGTAACTGTGGGAGACATAGACAGAGTGAAGAGCCCGGAATTCAAGAAGGCTGGACACACAGTGCTCTTCGCAAGACCTGCTGTAAATGACACAGGGCTTCCCACAGGCCAGTCCATGCACAGGCTTTTCCATGCTGTGAGCACACTTAACAAAAGGATCGATGCGGCCTACACACCCTGCTACGGCGGAGTGGCAGAGGGAGTGTTCAAGATGGCCATCGGAAACGGCGTGGGATTCAGATATGCCGATCACATCACTCTTGATGAAATATTCGATCATTCCTACGGAAGCTTCATACTTGAGATGAAGGAAGGAGAAGGGGAATACGCCCTGAAACTTCTCATGGAGGCCGGAGTAGACGTAACAGTTCTGGGCCTTACCACCGATGACTGTGCCATCACATTCAGAGGAGAGAAGGTCTCGCTGGGTGAGCTTTCGGACATTTATGAGAGCAAACTCGAGCCTGTATATCCCTGCAACATCAGCCAGAAGGGCGCCGAACTTCACAACGTTTCCTCTGACATAAAGGCTGCAGCCCATGGAAGCGCAACCCTTGCGTCAGCGAAGCCCAGAGTGCTCATCCCCGTGTTCCCGGGAACAAACTGCGAGTACGATACGGCCAAGGCATTCCTGGAGGCGGGAGCTGATCCTGAGATCTTCGTCATCAATAACCTGACCAGTGCCCACGTCGCACGCTCGGTGGAGGATTTCGCAAAGAAGGTAAGCGAGAGCCAGATGATCTTCGTTCCCGGCGGATTCTCCGGCGGAGATGAACCTGACGGTTCCGGAAAATTCATCACAGCCTTCTTCAGGAACCCTGAGATCAAGGAAGCTGTTACAGCACTTCTGGAGGACAGGGACGGCCTCATGGGAGGTATATGCAACGGTTTCCAGGCGCTGATCAAGCTGGGACTCCTGCAGTACGGCAGAATAACCGATATGGACAGCGATTCCGCCACCCTTACCTTCAACAAGATCTCGCGTCACCAGTCCAAGATCGTGAATGTCAGGGTCGCCTCAGTCAAGTCACCCTGGCTCAGCGGAGTCAAGGTGGGAGACGTTTACCAGGTACCCATCTCTCACGGAGAGGGCAGGTTCATGGCTCCTGAGGAGCTTCTCCGGAAACTTGAGGAGAACGGCCAGATCATGACCCAGTACGTGGATCTTCAGGGCAACGCCACAGACGATATCCAGTTCAACCCCAATGGCTCCGATATGGCCGTGGAGGGATTGATCTCGCCGGGAGGCAGGGTCATCGGCAAGATGGGACATGCCGAGAGAAAGGGCTACGGCCTCTACAAAAACGTGCCCGGCGACTTCGATATGAAACTTTTTGAATCTGCGGTGAGATATTTTGGATTGAATCATTGAAAATCCAAAAATTCTAAGGTATAATGTATTAACATTAAAGTTAACATACATTTGGAGGTAAATTGCCATGGTTAGATTACTGATAGGCCATAAAGGGTCCGGTAAAACTAAGCAGATGATCGAGCTTGCCAACGAGGCGGTAGAGCACGCCAACGGTTCAATAATATTTATAAACAAAAATCAGAGACTCATGTTCGATCTCAAGTATGCGATCAGAGTCATCTGCATGGAAGATTTCGAACACGTTACCAACTCAGACGAGTATATCGGTTTCCTTTATGGGGTGATCAGCCTTGATCATGACATAGAGACAATTTTCATAGACAGTATCCTGAAGCACGCAGACTTCAAGCTTACCGATCTTCCAGAGTTCATCGACAGACTGAAGGACATCTCCAAGAATTACGGCATGGATTTCGTCGTTTCTGTTTCTGCCGATAAGGAAGAGATGATCGGCGTCAACTTCGAAGGCGTGGAGATCATGAACTGATATCAAGAGAAATGGCGGTCCTCCGGGCCGCCGTTTTTTGCTGTGTGGGCCGCTGATACGGCCCGGAGGATCATATGAAAGATAATTTTTCGATGGAAGAGATCGCCTCGAAGCTCAGGGACAGGCCTTCGGGTGTCATCGGTAAAAGGCGTGAATATTCTGTCCTCATGCCGCTGGTCGAAAGGGACGGCAAGATATGCTTCCTTTTTGAAGTGAGATCCCAGGACATCGCTCAGCCGGGGGATGTATGCTTCCCCGGCGGAAGAATAGAGGAAGGGGAGACAGTGGTGGAGGCTGCCATAAGAGAGGCCTGTGAAGAGATCGGACTGACGAAGGACGACATCAGGATCTTCGGACGCTTCGATTCCATGATGGAAGTAGGCAGGATAGTGATGCACACGGTGGCTGCCGAGATCGATGAAACGGCTCTGGACAGGCTGGTGCCGGACGAAGAGGTGAGGGAATGCTTCACTGTGCCGCTGGAATTTTTTGCGGAAAACAAGCCCGACTACCACGCGATACCCATCATTCAGTCCACGGAAGGCTTCCCCTTCGAAAAACACGGGATAGACCCGAACTACAGATGGCGCAAGGCTCACGCGGACACGTTTTTCTGGCATTACGAGGGACATCTCATCTGGGGACTGACCGCCGGGATCGTCCAATGGTTCATGGAAGAGATCTTGGATATCTCGTATTGAGAGAAGCTGAAGCCAAAAATCGCATCTAAAGATATATCAAACAACAAAAAAATGCTTTCACATTGCGTTTTTCTGTATTATAATAGTCCAGTAAGTTAATCTATTTCACTTAGGAGGGAAAAAGATGAAAAAGTTTTTAGCATTACTGTTATGCTTAGCTATGGTATTCACATTTGCTGCTTGCGGCGGCGGTGGATCTAATGAGGGCGGCGGCACAGACGAGCCCACAGAAGTAACCTTTGATGATATCGACGACAACTGCGAATCCGCAGACGGAACATACCAGATCGCAATGGTTACAGACGTTGGTCAGTTAAAGGACGGCTCCTTCAACCAGTTCACATGGAACGGCGTTAAGATGTATGCTTATCAGAACGAGAAGACATACAAGTATTATCAGCCGGCCAACGGATCTTCCGCAACAGACGATGACAGAATCAAGGCCATGACAGACGCTTGTGATGCTGGTGCTGAAGTTATCGTTACACCCGGATTCCTTCAGGCTACAGCTCTTGAAACAGTTGCTCCTCAGTATCCCGACGTACAGTTCATCTTCATCGATGGATGGGATATGGGACTTGACAACGTACTCGGCGTTTCCTATCAGGAAGAGCAGGCCGGTTACCTTGCAGGTTATGCAGCAGTTATGGAAGGCTACACCAAGCTCGGATTCTCCGGCGGTGGCGGCGGTTCCAACCCTGCTTGCATCAGATACGGCTACGGATTCGCTCAGGGCGCAAACGCAGCTGCTGAAGCAAAGGGCGAAGACATCTCCATGAGATATTCCTGGGAGTATGGTTCATCCTTCTCAGCATCTGATGACCTTCAGGCTATGCTCGCCGGTTGGTTCAACGCCGGCACAGAAGTTATCTTCATGTGCGGCGGTACAATGTTCAACTCCGGAGCTGCTGCTGCAGAAGCTGCAGACGCTGCTATCATCGGTGTTGACGTTGACCAGTCCAATCAGTCTGACACTGTAGTTACATCCGCTTGCAAGGGACTTGCTCAGTCCGTACAGATCTCTCTTGGAAACTTCTACAACAACGGTCTCCAGAAGGGCGCTCTCGTACTTGGCGCAGCTGATGATGCAGTAGGTCTTCCTGTTGACACATGGTCACTTCAGAACTGGACTGTCGATGAGTACAATGCACTCTTCGAGCAGATCAAGTCCGGCGAAGTAGTAATCGACAACAACAGCGACATGGCAGATCCCAGCCAGGCTGGATTAGAGCACATCACATTTGAGAACTAATTACTTACGAAACTCATGCGCATAGCATGAAACGAAAAGGGGGAATTGCATATTCCCCCTTTTTTCAAAATCATTTTGCAACTAATCAGTAAAGGTACAGGAATTATGTCAGAATATGTAATTGAAATGAACCACATCCGTAAGGAATTCCCCGGGATCGTGGCCAATGATGACATAACGCTCCAGCTCAAGAAGGGCGAGATACACGCTCTCTTAGGCGAGAACGGAGCAGGTAAGTCCACCTTGATGAGCGTGCTTTTCGGCCTCTATCAGCCGGAAGCCGGCGAGATCAAAAAAGATGGAAAGGTCGTTAAGATCGACGATCCCAACGATGCTACCGCGCTGGGCATAGGAATGGTACATCAGCACTTCAAGCTGATCGAGGTATTCACCGTCCTCGACAACATCATTCTCGGCGCGGAGACCACCGGTCCTATGGGATTCCTGAAGAAGAAAGAAGCGAGAGAAAAGGTCATCGCTCTTTCCGAGAAGTACGGGCTTAAGGTAGACGTTGACGCCAAGGTAGAGGACATCACCGTAGGTATGCAGCAGAGGGTCGAGATCCTCAAGATGCTCTACAGGGACAATGACATCCTCATCTTTGACGAGCCCACGGCAGTACTCACTCCTCAGGAAATAGACGAGCTCATGGAAATAATGAGAGGATTCGCCAAGGAAGGCAAATCCATCTTGTTCATCACGCATAAATTAAATGAGATCATGGCCGTATCCGACAGAGTCACCGTACTCCGTAAAGGTAAGTACGTAGGTACTGTCAACACCAAGGATACAAACAAGCAGGAACTGTCCAACATGATGGTAGGACGTCCGGTACAGCTTGAGATCCACAAAAAACCCGCCACACCGGGAGACGTGGTCCTCAAGGTTGAGAACCTCACAGTTCCTTCCAAGATCCACAAGAACAACGCGGTAAACAACGTTTCTTTCGACGTGCATGCAGGAGAAATCCTCTGCATCGCAGGTATCGACGGAAACGGCCAGACCGAACTGGTCTACGGTATCACGGGACTTGAGAAGGCCACAGGAGGCAAGATCACTCTGCTTGGCCAGGACATATCCAATGCTTCCATCAGAAAGCGTGCAATGGCCGGTATGTCCCACATTCCTGAGGACAGACATAAACACGGTCTGGTGCTTGGATACACTCTGGAGCAGAATCTGGTCCTTCAGAAATACAGGGAGCCTCAGTTCCAGAGTCATGGATTCATCAAGTTCGATGAGGTGAGAAAGTACGCCAACAAACTTATAGAAGAATTTGACGTACGTTCAGGACAGGGCCCCATCACAGTGGCCAGATCCATGTCCGGCGGCAACCAGCAGAAGGCCATCATTGCCCGTGAGATGGACCGTGACGAGCCCCTTCTTGTGGCCGTACAGCCCACCAGAGGTCTGGACGTAGGCGCCATCGAGTACATACACTCAAAGATCGTCGAAGAGAGAGACCTGGGACATGCAGTCCTTCTGGTTTCCCTCGAACTGGAAGAGGTAATGGGACTTTCAGACAGAATACTGGTCATGTACGAAGGAGAGATCGTCGGAGAAGTGGATCCCAAGAAGACCACACCCGAAGAACTCGGACTCTACATGTCAGGAGCTAAGCGTCAGGGAAAGGAGGCGGAATAAATGCCAAGACTTGAACCCGGAACGGGTAAGACCAAATGGTACAGGACCGATGGGGCAGTGGCAGTATACTCCGCTTTGATCTCCATCCTCATAGGTATGGCCGTAGGAGCCATCATCGTAGTGATCGTCGGACTGCTCAAGTCCAACATTTCCCCGACGGGAATCTGGGAAGGCGTAAGACTTGTATTCCTGGGCGTATTCTCCACAGGAAGAGAGGGATCACAGCTTTCCTTCGGATTCAACGCAGTCAACCTGGGCAACATGCTTTTCAGAGCAGTTCCCCTTATCATGACCGGACTTTCGGTGGCTGTGGCCTTCAAGACAGGTCTCTTCAACATCGGAGCTGCAGGTCAGTATCTCATGGGAACCATGGGAACACTTTCCGTAGGACTCTGGCTGGGATGGGCAGGAGTGCCCACATTCGTGGCCTGGCTCTGCGCATTCCTCGTAGGAGTCATCCTCGGAGGTCTCTGGGGAGCCATCCCCGGACTGTTCAAGGCTTTCCTGAACATAAACGAGGTAATCACATGTATCATGACCAACTGGATCGCCGCCAACCTGGTGACCTGGTGGTTCGATGCACATGAGATGTTCAAGAACTCCGCAGAAGGAGGAAAGGTCGGATACGTCATTCCTCTCAAGAACGTTGGAGTAGTAACACCTAAGATGTTCATGGACGTGCTCTTCAAGGGTTCTCAGGCTAACGGAGGCTTCTGGATCGCCATCCTCATCGCAGTTGCAATGTGGATCATGATGACCAAGACCACCTTCGGATATGAGCTGAGAGCCTGCGGATCCAACAGACATGCTGCCAAGTACGCAGGGATCAACGACAAGAAGAACATCATCCTTTCCATGGCTATAGCAGGCTGCCTTGCGGCTGCAGGTGCATCCCTGTACTATCTGTCAGGAAACACTGAGTTCTACTGGTCAACATATCAGAAACTGCCTGCAGAAGGATTCAACGGCATCCCCGTTGCGCTTCTTGCTGCCAACCATCCCATCGGCGTGATCTTCTCCGGAATATTCATGTCCATGCTGAACATCTCCGGTATCCAGCTGAAATACCTGACAGCGTATAACGAATACATCTCCGACATCATCATCGCAGTAATCGTTTACCTGTCTGCTTTCTCCATGCTGTTCAAGACCGTTCTTTCCAAGAAGATCAGGAAGGGCACAGGCGGAAACGTAAACGCTGAGCCCGCACCTGCACCGGCTGCGGCAACACCTGAGGTACAAAATGCTCAGGAGGAGAAGGAGATCATCCAGAATACAAAAGATTTTGAGGAGGATATCCTGGAAGATTACAAACAGCTATTTGATGAGACCGCCGAAAAAGTTCAGGCTGAATCTGAGGAAGGAGGGCAGAAGTAATGGTATTCTTAATACAGCAGACAATGCTTTATGCAGTTCCCCTTATGATCGTCGCTCTCGCAGGCGTATGCGCTGAGCGTTCCGGCGTAATCAACCTTGCTCTCGAAGGTATCATGATATTCGGTGCCTTCATGGGCGTAGTGTTCGTCAGAATGTTCCAGAACGCGGGCTGGACCGTGGAACAGGGACAGCTGATCATGATAATCTCCCTTTTCCTCACAGGAATCTGCGGCATAGCGTTCTCCATGCTTCTGGCATTCTCGGCCATCAACCTGAGAGCTGACCAGACCATTGGAGGTACTGCCCTCAACATGCTGGCTCCTGCTATCGTCATGTTCTTCATCTACATGATAATCCAGCAGAACACCATGGGCATGGCTCAGGGCGGAGCAGCAGGCTGGTTCATGATCAAGCCCCAGACCTTCGGACTTCCCAAGGGACACAGCTGGGGTCCCATCATCGACCTGTTCATCAACAAGGTATATCTCACCACATATATCTGCATCATCATATTCGTGATAGTCTCGATTTTCCTGTACAAGACAAAGACAGGTCTGAGACTTAGATCCTGCGGTGAGAACCCGCAGGCTGCGGATTCGCTGGGCATCAACGTCCACAAGATGAGATATCTGGGTGTCGGTTTATCCGGATTCCTTGCGGGA
>JAEEOX010000008.1 GCA_016284485.1 Bacillota bacterium
GTCTGTTCCGGATACGTCGTGGTGGTCTCTTCCCATCATGACAGGGCCGATCTTGCCTTCTCTTACCAGCTTGTTGAAGGCGAGACCGATGTCTCTTCTGCCCTCAGCATCCTGATAGAGGATACGAGCCTGGGTTCCTACCACCAGCTTGTTCTTCTCGGCGTCTCTGATCCAGATCCAGTTGTCTCTGTCCTGACCGCGTCTGTTGGGGTCGATGACTTCCATTGCGGCGTGGTCTGTGGCTCTCAGATCCTCGGGCTTGCCGGACAGGCATACCCATCTGAAGGGGCCGTAGCCGTAGTCGAAGAGGATGGGTCCCATGATGTCTTCAACGTAGCTGGGCCAGATGAATCCGTCCTTGTCGTCGATGCCGTTCTTGGAGATCTCCTTGATGCCGGCGTCGTACATGGCTTTCATGAAGGAGTTGCCGTAGTCGAAGAAGTAGGTTCCTCTGGCTGTAAGTTCCTTAATGGCGTGATAGTGTCTGTGAAGGGTCTTGTCAACTTCCTTGCAGAACTTCTCTCTGTCCTCGTGAAGGAGCTTCGTTCTCTCTTCGAAGGTCATTCCCACCGGGCAGTATCCGCCGTTGTAGACGTTGTGGCAGGATGTCTGGTCGCTGAGAAGATCGATGTGGAAGTTTCTTTCAACGGCAGCTTCGAGAAGATCTACGATGTTGCCGTGATATGCGATGGAGATGGATTCCTTGGCTGCAAGCTTCTCGTTGGCGAGAGCGAAGACCTTGTCAAGGTCGGACTCGATAACGTCTACCCAGCCCTGGTCATGTCTGGTCTCGATCCTGGAGAGGTCGACTTCAGCAAAGATTCCAACTGCGTTGGCGATGTTGGCAGCCTTGGGCTGAGCTCCGGACATTCCGCCGAGGCCGGAGGATACGAAGGTGTGTCCTGTAAGGTCTCCGTCCTGGGGGATTCCCAGTTCCTTACGTCCTGCGTTCAGGATGGTGTTGAATGTTCCGTGAACGATGCCCTGGGGTCCGATGTACATCCAGCCGCCTGCTGTCATCTGGCCGTAGTTTGCAACGCCCATTTCTTCGGCGACTTCCCAGTCATCCAGGTTGTCATACATGCCGATCATCAGGGAGTTGGTGATGATGACACGGGGTGCGTCGGGCTTTGAGGGGAACAGTCCGAGAGGATGTCCTGACTCAACTACCAGTGTCTGATCCTCTGTCAGCTCTTCAAGATACTTCTTGATGAGTCTGTACTGAAGCCAGTTCTGGCAAACCTGACCTGTCTCACCGTAGGTCACCAGTTCATAGGGGTAGAGGGCTACCTCGAAATCCAGGTTGTTGTCGATCATTACCTGGAAAGCCTTGCCGGCCAGGCATTTGCCCTTGTATTCGTTGATGGGCTTGCCGTAGATCCTGCCTTCAGGTCTGTATCTGTAAGCGTAGATCCTGCCTCTTGTTGTGAGCTCTTCCATGAACTCAGGAGCAAGCTTCTCGTGAAGTTCTTCGGGAACGTATCTGAGAGCGTTCTTAAGAGCGATCCTTGTCTGAGCCTTCGTAAGTCTGAAGCCTCTGTCCGGAGCGCGGCGGATGCCTTCCTGGAACTCAGGGTAGTCGGGATATTCGTTTCCCAGCTGGATGGTCATTGCTCCCCTGATCTCTTCGTTTGTTAACATACTATTCAACCTCCTAGTTTGCCGGTGCAAAACATCCGGTCAGGATGTTTTGGGCCGGTATCAGAAATATCTGACGGGTGCCCGGGAACTCCCCGGACACCCACATTTGACCTGTTTAGATCAGTTCTACGACCTTCTCTACAGCCTCAAGGATGGAGTTGTTCTTGACCATCTCGTCGAACTGCACCAGCTGATCGTGCATGATGATGTCTTCCTCTACCGGAGGAATGGTCTGACGGATGAAGTCATAGGCGGCTCTCGTTCCGGGAGCCAGGTTGTCGATGACCGGATCACCCAGTTCCTGTCTCAGCCAGATGGCCTGAGCTGCAGTTGAAAGCTCGATTCCCAGCACCTTCTGTGCGTTGTCCAGTACCATGGCCGCAGTACGTGCGGATGTGGCTCCCATGGAGACGATGTCTTCCTGGTTGGCTGATGTCGGGATGGAGTCGACTACTGACGGATGAGCGTAGATCTTGTTCTCGGATACCATGGATGCTGCGCAGTACTGTGCGATCATGTAGCCGTTGTTCAGTCCGCCGTTCTTTACGAGGAACGTGGGAAGTCCTTCGGACATTGCGCCGTTCAGCATTCTGTCCTGACGTCTCTCGGAGATGTCAGCCAGCTCTGCCAGAGCCATCTTGAGGAAGTCGAAGGCCATTGCCATGGGCTCGCCGTGGAAGTTGCCGCCGGAGATCGCTTCGTCCTCGTCCGGGAATACGATCGGGTTGTCTGTTACGGAGTTGATCTCGATGGATACTGCCTTCCAGACGTAGTTGATGGCGTCACGGCATGCACCGTGTACCTGGGGGATACATCTCTGTGAATAGGGATCCTGGACCTTGTTGGGGTTGGTCCATGTTGCGTTGCCGGAACCTTCGAGAAGCGCTCTCATGTTGGCTGCGCAGTCGATCTGTCCCTGATGGGGTCTCAGAAGATGTGTCTTCGGGTCGTAAGCCTTCCTTACTGCGTGAAGAGCCTCGCCTGTCATTGCGCCGGCGATGTCGGCGATCTTCATGAGGTTGACTGCATCCCAAAGTGTGTTCAGGCCTACAGCTGTCAGCATCTGTGTACCGTTGTTCAGTGCGAGACCTTCCTTGGAGGCCAGCTCTACGGGAGTAAGTCCCTCAGCGTCGAAAGCCTTCTGGGCGTCTACGATCTCACCCTTATATTCGACCTTGCCCATTCCGATGAGTCCAAGGGCGATGCAGGAAAGAGGCGCAAGGTCTCCGGATGCTCCCACTGATCCTTTCTCGGGAACAAGGGGATGGATCCCGGCATTAAGCATGTCGACCAGTGTCTGAACTGTGGAAAGCCTGATGCCTGAGTTGCCGTGTGCCAGGGAGTTGGCTCTGAGGAGCATGGCTGCTCTGACGTACTTGGTCTCATAGTTGTTTCCAAGGGAACAGGTGTGGCTCATGATCAGGTTCTTCTGAAGCTGAGCTGTCTCTTCTGTGGAGATGGATACGTTGGCGAACTTGCCGAATCCGGTAGTAAGCCCGTATACTACGGCCTTGTCGGCTACCTTCTTCTCAACATATGCTCTCGCCTTGTTGATAGCTTCCTTGGCATCGTCTGCGATCTCGACCTTCTCATAGTTCCTGCAGACTCTGATGACTTCTTCGATCGTTAAGTCTCTTCCATTGATAATAACTGCCATTTCATTCTCTCCGTTTCTTGTTCGCTGCGTTACGCGCCCCAGGGCCAGTCTCCATGCGGCAGCTCAACGCCGCGTACAAATAATTATAAAGATAATTGAATAAATATAGATAATGTAAAACTTGGATCTCTCCGCATTCATTATACCTCAGGCGGGCTTAGCGTTCAAGGTCAAATTGGCCGGAGACTCTTGATCGGATAGGGTCTCTGGATCTCCAATGCAAAAAATCCGGTCGACTTTGTCAATATGTTTCCTATTTTTTCACACTTTATCGCGTTAATGTATTACTTGCATAAAACAAGGCGGTTTATGCATCGGGCGCATATCATATTTTGCGCTGAATAATATACATTTTAGGAACAATGCCTGATTTGAGTGCATTTTGAGCGGGACCCAATTAAAATGCATTAACGTTTCAATAATTTATTGCCTTTACACAGATAAAGTGCTAAAATATTAAACACGAAAGCAAACGCGGCTCGAACCGCGATGTTTTTAGCAATTATTTTATCCGTTACAGTTAGTTTGAAAAAGAAGAAAGGAACAACTATGAAAAAAGTACTTGTAGTATTCTTCTCACTGCTTCTGGTCTTCCTGATGATCCCCGTTCTGCCCACAACGGCATATGCGGACACGGGATTTGACGGAGCAGCTTATCTGAAGGCTTTTACAGCCAATGGAGGTTTCGAACTTGAAACAGCCGAAAAAGCCGTTAAGGTTCCCGGCTCAGCCACCCGTGGCACTCCCAAGTTTACTAAGCCCGGCACCATAACACTCGACGAGTGGCAGACTGAAGCTTTCGTCGACAAAGCTTCTCTTCCTCTCACCGGATGGGTCACTGTAGACAACGACGGAGACGGCTATTCCTGGATGTATGGCAGCGATTATGCTCCCATCTTCACATCTCTGGATGGAGATGACGGCGATTGCGCTATTTCTGCTTCCTATGTCAACGGCTGGGGCGCACTGATGCCCGACAACTGGCTGATCAGCCCTGCCATCAGTGTTCCTGCAGGCAAGCAGCTTCAGTTCTTCGTTACAGCACAGGATCCCAGCTATGCAGCAGAGCACTATGAAGTGCTCATCAGCACAACGTCTCAGACAGATCTGGACTCCTTCACGGCAGTCTACACTGATACTGTCAAGGTCGGCCGTAAGTATGAGGCCCACACTGTTGATCTTGCTGATTATGCAGGCAAGACCATATATGTTGCATTCCGCCACTGCGACTGCACAGACATGTACTGGTTCCTTCTTGACGGCATTGGTCTCTCTGCAGCAGGAAGCGATCCCAAAGCTCCCGCACCTCTTGACCCGAGAGCAAGACTTGTCAGGATCAAGGGCAAGAATCGTTATGAGACTTCCATCGCTATCGCCAAGCAGTTCCTGTTCGATGGCGGATACGCCGGATATCCCAACGTAATCATCTCCACAGGAGACAACTTCGCAGATGCTCTTGCAGGCGCTGCACTGTCAGCAGAATTTTCTGCTCCCATCATCCTGGTAAGCGATAAGGTTCCCGCCTCTCTCGACGCGGCTATGGATTTCATAGACGAATGGGTCGATCTCGATGAAGGAACTGCATTCATTCTGGGCGGCAAGGGTGCTGTACCCGAGTCGGTGGAAGGAATGCTGGATGATCTTGGAATCGCATACGAGAGATTTGCAGGAAAAGGCAGATACGAAACCAACCTCATGGTTCTTGAGAGACTCGTAGATGAAGAGGCTCTTTCCGCAGGCAATCATCCGCTCTTCTTCTGTGACGGAACCAACTGGCCCGATGCAGCAACAGCTGCCGGAACAGGCATCCCCATGATGCTCGTAGCCAAGACAGGTCTCAATGAAGATCAGATCGACTTCATGGACAGCTTAGGCGCGCCCCTGATCACCGTGGTCATCGGTGGAAAAGGCGCGGTTTCCGAAGAAACTGCAGCTCAGCTCGAGCCGTATACTCTTCCCGACGAATTAGAAGAATTCGACGGCGTCTGGAGACTATTCGGAACGGACAGGGCAGCGACTGCTGTAGCTTTAGCTGAGAATGTATTCGAGGCTCCCGAAGGTGTCATCTTCGCTTACGGTGCTAACTACCCCGACACCATCGCAGGTGGTTTCCTTGGTGCTTACATGGGACTGTCTATCCTTTACGGAGACAGCAATGCCCCGAATTCCTACGTAGCGGCGGATGGTCCTTACCTTGAAGATCTCGGACTTTCCTTCGCTTACATCCTGGGAGGAAAGGGTCTGGTCTCCTATGAGTTTGCAAACGATCTGCTTCAGCCCTACGTTCCCGAGGCGTAACTGACAATTGAATCATTTTAAAGGCAGCCTTCGGGCTGCCTTTTGTTTTACCTCAAACCGTTGTCCCCTGCGCTAAAAGAATGCTATAATATGAAATAAAGGTGCGGCGCCGCCGCACCCAATCACTACGTATCCGCTACCGAGTTGATATATGAGAAAGGAGCATCCATGAAAAAAGTACTGTTAACATTCCTGTCTTTGCTTCTGGTATTCCTGATGGTGCCCGTCGTGCCAGATGCCGCATACGCTGATGACGCGTCTGCATATGACGAGGCTCTTATAAAGGCTTTGCAAAGCGGCAATGATTTCTTTGGAAACGTTACTGCATCCAAGGTCCCCGGCGCCCCCGGGACAAAGTCGTCCGGAGCAAAGGCACCACTTACACCTGTTGAGATCAAGACAAACAGCTTCCACGATTCGACTCTTCCGGACAACGGCTGGATCGCGCTGGATGCAGACGGAGACGGACACACCTGGTTATATGCACGGGACTACTCTCCTACATTTCTTTCTCTCTCCGGGACTGACGGTGAATGCATCTCTTCAGCATCATACATCAATGATATCGGAGCTCTGACCCCGGACAACTGGCTCATAAGTCCTGCCGTTCAGGTGCCTGCGGGCAAGCAGCTCAACTTCTACGTCATCGGTCAGGACCGGAATGACTTCGCTGAACATTACGGCGTATATGTCAGTACCGCATCCCAGACCGATCCTTCCACCTTCACGGAGCTGTACACCGGCACCGTCACAAACGGAGCAAATGCCGGCTTCGAAGTGCACAGCGTGGACCTGTCCGCATATGCAGGCAAGACCGTATATTTAGCTTTCCGCCACTTTGACTGCACAGATCAGTTCTGGCTCGATCTCGACGGCGTAGGCCTCGGCAATGCCGGAGAAACTCCGCCCCCGGTACCGCCCAGCATCATAAGGGTCAAGGGATCTGACCGTTACGCCACCTCCATTGCGGTGGCCGAGCAGTTGCTCAAAGATGCCGGTGCCACCCAGTTCCCCAACGCAATCATAGCCACGGGAGATGACTTCCCTGATGCTCTGGCAGGAAGCAGCCTGTCTACTGCCGTGGGTGCCCCCATACTTCTCGTGAGCAGCAAGAAACCCTCTTCCATAGATGACGCCATGGCTTTCATCAAGGACTATGTCAAGCCAAGCGGGGTAGTGGTCATACTGGGAGGAAAGGCTGCAGTGCCCGAAAGTGTGGAGAGCCGGCTCATGGCCCTGGGATATGGTCCCGCGGATTCCTACCCGGGATTTCTGCTCAGACTTGCGGGAAAGAACAGATATGAGACCAATCTTGAGGTCCTCTATGTCCTTGCTAATTCCATCAGTTTTCCTAAAATTATGCTCATTTGCGACGGGACTAACTGGCCGGATGCAGCCACAGCTTCAGCCGTAGGTCTGCCGATCATGCTTATTTCGAAGGCCGGTCTCAATGATGATCAGAAGTCATGTCTCGACTTCCTGGCGGATGAGTATGAAATTGCTGTCGATGTCATCGGAGGAAAGGGAGCGATATCCGAAGAGATACTCCAGACGCTGGATCCCTACGATCCCATAAGGGTCGCCGGGGCCAACAGGGCCGAAACCGCTGTGGCCGTCGCAGATCATTACTTCGGTTCAGATCCAAAGCGGGTCACCTTTGCATATGGCGGCAACTTCCCGGACTGCATTTCCGGAGGATTCCTTGCGCGCTACATGGAGGCGCCCATCCTTTACGGCGACAGCAAGGTCCCGAAGCCATACGCGGATGCAGACGCCCCCTACATTGCATACTGCGGTGCGTATTCCGCATACGTCCTGGGCGGAGCGTCACTGATCTCTGACCAGTTCGTCACCGATCTTCTCATTGTGAACGCACCGTCGTAATTTATCCTCAAAAGAATTACAAAAAACAGCCCTCCGGGGCTGTTTTTTTGCGCAAAACACGGAAATACAGGTCTAAGCTTTCCAAAAGCCGTTGTCTCTGTCGATTTAAAGTGCTAAAATGTACACACAGGACGAGGGGCATCTCCCGCAGTCCCCCGCAATCATTCCTTCCGTTATCACCTCACAACAGAAAGGAGCTATCATGAAACGTTGCAGCAAAACACTTGCTTTGGTTTTCTCCCTTCTTCTGATCGTCATGATGATACCGGCACTGCCCGGCGCAGTATATGCTGACGATTCCCCGTCAGTTCAGCCGGTGGAGTCGAAGGCAGAAGTGGCTGAGGACCAGACTCCCATGGTATATCTTGACCGCGAGGCAAGAAGGCTGAATCAGATAATCAGCAGGCTTTCGCCGACTCCGGTCAGTGAGCCTGCGCCGGAACAGACAGGCGACGCCAAAGCCCCCATCCAGCTGGGCAGCGTAGAGCTGGACACAAACACTCCTGTCGCAGCCACATATTTGTCTTCTTGGGTCAAAGATGAAAACGGCAGCTATGTTGATCCCAACGATGTGGGCTGTACCTGGTACTATGGCTCTTCCAGCAGCTGGATTTCCATCCCTGAGATCCCCAGCGATATCGGCGATCACATCATACTCGTCCCGGCAGACGCAGTCGGCAAACAGATCCGTATCGTGGTCACTCCCAAAAGCAGCAGTCAGTATACCGGAACCGTTACCAAAACCACCGGTAATGTCATCCCATGTCACCTCGATGCGGTCGAGGTCTCCGCACTGGGTTACGGCTTCTTCGTTGGCAGTGAGCTCTATCCATACGCCATCTGCAAGGTGGGCAGTCAGGATTACTACATCGATGACAACTACATCCACTATGACTACTATTTCGGCGAGGGCAACTCCTGGACTCAGTTCCCCCAGGGCGATTATAACTGGTATTCATACATCCCCTTTGAGGCGGAAGGTAAATTCATCAAGGTCATAGCTTACGTAATGGCCGAACAGGATACCGTACTGGGCGGTCCCGCAACTGTCATATCCGATCAAAGAGTCTGGGTGATTCCTTTTGATGAATTCTTCCACGATGAAACCGTTCCTTCTGGGTGGATCGCAATGGATATGGACGGAGACGGATATACCTGGGAGGCAATGACAGCGACGACCTATTTATCCCTGTCAGGTCAGGACGGAATG
>JAEEOX010000048.1 GCA_016284485.1 Bacillota bacterium
TCAAGGAAGGTGACACCTTCTCTTCAGGAAAGCATAATTTCACTTTCTACTCTGCGCCCATGGTCCACTGGCCGGAAGTCATGATGACCTACGAGCACGAGGACGGAGTGCTGTTCACAGCTGATGCCTTCGGGACCTTCGGAGCTCTGAACGGAGCCATCTTCGCAGATGAGGTGGACTTCGACGCCGAGTACATGGACGAAGCCAGACGTTACTACACCAACATCGTCGGAAAGTACGGCGAGCAGGTCCAGCAGATCCTCAAGAAGGCTCACAGCCTTGAGATCAGAATGATCTGCCCCCTTCACGGATTCGTATGGAGAAGGAAGCTGGAATCCTTCATCGACAAGTATGTGAAGTGGGCTACATACACACCTGAAGAGACCGGCGTAGTAGTGGCATATGCTTCAGTATACGGCAACACCGAGAACGTGGCTGAGATCATCTCCTCCGGACTGAGAGACAGGGGCGTGAAGACTGTGATGTTCGACGTAAGCGTGACACCTGCTTCCGAGATGATCGCAGCATGCTTCCAGTACAGCCACATGGTATTTTGCTCCACCACATACAATGCGGGGATCTTCGTCTCCATGGAGGAATTCCTGAGAGACCTGGCTGCCCACAACCTTCAGAACAGGACCGTGGCTCTGGTGGAGAACGGATCATGGGCTCCCACTTCCGGAAGACTCATGAGAGAGATACTGAGTCCCTTAAAGGACATGAACATACTCAACGAATCCGTTACCCTGAAGTCCAGCCTGAGACCCGGACAGGAGGCGGAGGTGGAGGCTCTCATCGACGCCATCGACAGGACCATCCCCAAGTTCGCCGCTCCCGAAGTGGATGAGAAGGCCATGGCGGAGGCAGTGGTGGACGCCGATGTGTTCAAAAAATTCAGCTACGGTCTTTTCGTGCTCACGGCCAGGGCCGACGGCAAGGACAACGGCTGCATCATAAACACAGGCGTACAGCTCACATCCAATCCCAACAGAGTCACCATCGCGGTGAACAAGGCCAACTTCACCCATGACATGATCAAGGCTACCGGCATGTTCAACCTGTCATTCCTCTCCGAATCCGCTGTGTTCGGCACTTTCAAGCACTTCGGTTTCCAGACGGGAAGAGAGGTCAACAAGTTTGACGAGCACATCCCCGTAAGCTACAGACATTCAGCCAACGGCCTCGCATACATCACCACAGGCACCAACGCCTTCATGTCCTGCAAGGTGGTGGACTCCTACGATTACGGGACCCACACCCTGTTCGTGGCGGACGTGGTGGAGGCAGGCATCCTGAGCGATGAACCTTCCGTGACCTACGCTTACTATTTCGCACACATCAAGCCGAAGCCCCAGGCAAAGCTTGAGGAAGAGCGCCACGGATGGGTCTGCAAGATCTGCGGATACTTCTATGAAGGCGATGAACTTCCGCCCGACTTCATCTGCCCGCTTTGCAAGCATGGCGCTGATGATTTCGAGAGAGTAGGCTGATTGAGCAGGCGGTAAACGCCAAAAAAGGAGAAAAAATGGATCTCATAGAAAGATTTTTGAAATACGTTTCGTTCGAAACCACATCCTACGATGATACGGAGGATTTTCCCACCAACCCTAAGATCTTCGATCTGGCGGATCACATCAAGGATGAACTTCTGGGGCTGGGCTTAAGCGATGCGGAAGTGGACCAGTATGGCTATGTTTACGCCCACGTTCCCGCAACTCCCGGATGCGAGGATGCACCGGCCATAGGCCTTATGGCTCACATGGACACGTCCTCCGCCGTATCCGGCGCCAACATCCATCCCAGAAGGTTCAGATACGAGGGCGGGGACATTCAGCTCAATGAATCCGCGGCCATCAGAGTGGCGGACTTCCCCGAGTTCGGGAACCTGGTGGGACAGGAGCTCATCGTGACTGACGGGACCACGCTTCTGGGCGCTGACGACAAGGCGGGCATCGCAGAGATAATCACTGCTGTGGAATACCTTCTGGCCCATCCTGAGATCAGGCACGGCAAACTCTGCCTCTGCTTCAATCCTGATGAGGAGGTTGGCCGGGGCACCGAGCACATCTCCACGGATAAGTTCGGATGTGAGTATGCATACACCCTGGACGGAGACCAGCTGGGCGGCATAGAGTATGAGTGCTTCAACGCAGCAGGCGCTAACATTAAGATCAATGGCGTCAACATCCATCCGGGCTCTGCCAAGAACAAGATGAAAAACGCTGTCCTCATCGGAAGCGAGTTCATCCAGATGCTTCCTCCCGCCGAGACCCCGGCCCACACAGAGGGCTACGAGGGCTTCTATCACGTGGACGCCTTCTCCGGCATCGAGCAGGAGGCGACTCTCGGCATGATCATCAGAGACCATGACCGCAAAAAATTCGAAGAGAGAAAGGCCTTCATTGAGAGAGCAGTGCATTTCCTCAACGTCAAGTACGGCGAGGGCACAGTGGAACTGAACATGAGCGACACCTATTACAACATGAGGGAGCTTGTGGAGCCCCACATCGAGATCGTGGACAGGGCAAAGGAAGCCATGAGAGCCTGCGGCGTGGAGCCCAGGATCTCACCCATCAGGGGAGGCACCGATGGAGCAAGCCTCACCTACATGGGAATACCTTGCCCCAATCTTTCCACGGGCGGCGGCAACTACCACGGCATCATGGAGTTCTGCTCCGTGGACCAGATGAGAACGATGGTGAAAGTCATCGTGAAGCTGGTGGAAGTGAAATAGCAGCGTAACACAAATAAGATAAAAAAACCGGACACCTTGTGGTGTCCGGCTTTTTGCATTTTCGTTGGTGTTTATCTCTCGATCGGCGCCGTTTCATGTCTCAGCCATTCAGCCTCATCTTCCGTAAGATAAGGTGAAAGCTTCTGATACACAGACTCATGATAGTCGTTCAGGGTCCTGAGTTCCGCATCGGTCAGGCGTTCCGGAATGATGGACTCTCTGTCGTAGGGTGCGACGGTGAGGGTCTCAAATCCCAGGAAACCGTCCATGCCGGGAGCCTCGCAGTTGACGGTGAGCACCAGGTTCTCGATCCTCACTCCGAATTTATCCGTGAGATATACTCCGGGCTCGTTGGAGGTTATCATGCCGGGGCGGAGGGCGAAGCTTACGCCGGGCTCCAGGTCTTTTTTGCGGATGGTCTGGGGACCTTCGTGGACGCACATCAGGTATCCGACGCCGTGTCCCGTACCGTGGTTGTAATCGTAGCCGATCTCCCAGAGAGGACGCCTTGCCAGGGAATCCAGCTGCGGACCCGATGTTCCTTCCGGGAATACCGCGCTCATGAGGTCCAGGTGGCCGCGGAGCACCGCGGTGTAACATTCGCGCATCTCAGCCGTGGTATCTCCG
Organism: Bacillota bacterium; assembly: GCA_016284485.1. Classification (GTDB taxonomy): domain Bacteria; phylum Bacillota; class Clostridia; order Peptostreptococcales; family Anaerovoracaceae; genus RUG754. The sequence continues at coordinate 3,362 of JAEEOX010000048.1, forward strand.
ATGGAGAGAGTTCTGGTGACGTCGGTGGTGCCCTCCAGGTAGTGTCCGCCGGTATCCATCAGGAGGAATCCGTCCTCGATGGGCCTGTCGGTCTCGGGAGTGGGCTCATAGTGGACTATGGCGCCGTGAGCTCCGGTGGCGATGATGGACTCGAAGCTGAGCTCAACGAAGTTCTTTTGCTCACTGCGCATGTCGGTGAGGAAACGTTCGATGTCCAGCTCGGTCTTTTCGTGGATCTTGCCGATGGCGGTGAGCTGCTTGATGTAGTAAATGGTCTTGGTGAGGGCAACGCCGTCCTTTAAGTGTGCCAGACGGAAGTTGGCTGCCTCCTCGGGAGTCTTCACGGACTTGGCCAGTCTGACGGGATCAGCTCCCCGGACGGGCTTCTGCACGGCGGCCATCAACGTCTCGCTGATCT
>JAEEOX010000049.1 GCA_016284485.1 Bacillota bacterium
CCTTTGTGATCGCTTCGATCTGGGTCTGAGTGATCTCTCCATTGCTCTCAAGCTTTTGCTCAGGTCGCTCTGACTGAGGCTTCGGAGCCTTGTATGAGGACTCGCTGTAGTTTCCGTAGTTTCCTGTGGTAGGTGTTACGGAAACGCTTGAAGTTACCGCTGCCGCCTCTCTTCTCAGGTCATCCAGTTCCATGGTTCCGTAGGCGACTCTTCTGATGTTCATCAGGTTAAGAGGTCCGATGTTATCGGATGATGCGGATCCTCCTACAGCGCCGCAGCCCAGTGTAAGCGCCGGTGTAAGTCCGGTAAGAGCTCCTACTCCGCCGAGGGATGCAGCTACGTTTACCAGCACCCTGGATACCGGCTTTCTAAGACCGAACTGCTTGATGATCTCTTCATCGTTCGAGTGGATGGTCATGGTATGTCCGGTTCCTTCGTTCTCCAGGATCTCGATGGACTTGTCGCAGGCCTCTTCCCAGTTCTTTACTGTGAAGAATGCCAGTATCGGGCAAAGCTTCTCTCTTGAATAAGGATTCTTCTTTCCGACTTCTGAGGTCTCAGCTACCAGGATCAGCGTGTCGGAAGGGATCGAGATGCCTGCCATCTTGGCGATGTCCTGAGCGGTCTTACCTACGATGGCGGGATTCATGGTGTTATTGGCTCTCATGATGAACCTTCCCACCCTGTCGGTCTCGTCAGCGTTCATGAAGTAGCAGTGCTGCCTCTTCATCTCCTCCACTACCTGCCTCTTGATGCACTCCTGAGTGATTATGGACTGCTCGGATGCGCAGATGGTGCCGTTATCGAAGGTCTTTGACTCGACGATCCTTCTTACTGCCGTAGGGATGTCAGCCGACTTCTCGATGAAGGCTGGACCGTTTCCGGGACCTACGCCCAAGGCTGGATTTCCTGAGGAGTATGCCGCGTGTACCATGGCCTCTCCACCGGTTGCAAGGATCAGGCCTGTGTCCTTATGCTTCATAAGGGTGTCGGTCGCCTGCATCGTAGGGGTCTTTACCACCTGAACGATGTTGTCAGGAGCTCCGCATTCCTTGCATGCCTGCTGGATGATCTTTACTGTCTCCAGAATGCAGTTCTGTGCGCCCGGATGAGGTGAGATCACTATGGCGTTTCCTGCCTTCAGTGAAATGAGGCATTTGTACATTACCGTGGACGTGGGGTTGGTTGAAGGGATAAGCGCTACAACTACGCCCACAGGTACGGCTACTTCAAAGAAATGGCCTGCCCTGTTCTCGTTTATGATGCCCACGGTCTTCAGGTTCGCCATGGCCTCATACGTCATCTTGGAGCCCAGGAGGTTCTTCAGGACCTTGTCTTCCCATTTGCCGAACCCGGTCTCCTGCTGAGCCATCTTGGCAAGAGGCTCTGCATTTCTGACGCAAGCCTCGCAGATGTGTTTTGTCAGTTTGTCGATATCCGCCTGTGACCAGGTTGCAAACTGCTTCTGCGCGATCTTTGCGTTTTTGATCAAATCTCTTGCTTCCTGTATGGAACGCAAATCTTTATCGTATTCCAAGTTTTTTCCTCCCATATATTCTCTTATCTAACTGACTCATATTATCTTCGGTGTTTCCGCGATCTTCATTACGGTTCTCGCGAAGGCTTCGCAGGCTGCTTTGCACGCTGCCTGATCGCCCACCAGGAGGCCTCCCGCAAAGTTAGTCTCCGTAGGAGGTCCATAAAACACCTTCATCTCCACCTCCGCTGCCTTCAATGCTTCATCCAGTCCGCATATGGCCTCGTTGGGAGGAGCTATTAGGTACGCCATGGGTGTGCCCTCCGGCACTCCCGCCACCTCTGAGAGGTAGCTTCCTGTCCTCGATATGGTATGTGCAAAATACGGTATCGATCCGGAATCGTTGGCAGAGTAGAAGAATGCGTCGTTCTGAACGTATTCACTGAAGGCTATGATTCCTGCCTTCACCTCTGCCGGATCCGGGCCTGCCAGGATCCCGATGAACTCACCGGCCAGTTCCGTGGATGCGTTTCCTGAACCTGCATACATGGAGTGGGCGTAGGTTACGACAACATCCGCTTTCTTGGTGGCCTCATCGATTGCCGCATAGGATATATCGTCTATATCCGACGTCATGATCCCCAGCGACCGGTATCCCTCCGGTACTTTCAGGGCCTTCAGAAGGAAAGGATCTGCGTTAGGTATTTCCTGTATACTCAGGACGGTGGCTTGTATTCTATCACCTTTCAATAATGCACCTCCTTCCTACAGTACCAGATCCACACCGCTGGATTTGGTCTGAAGCATCTTTTCTATGATCTCCACAAGGTACGCTCCTGCTTCTACCGGCTGGATACCGTTCTTGTGGATGTTTGATACTACTGTTCTTCTGGACTCCGGCATTCCTACAGTGGCTTTGTAGGCCATGTATGCCGACATGCTGTCGGCTGCCGCCAGTCCCGGACGCTCGCCCAGGAGCACCACGGTGACTTCCGCCCCGGTGATCTCCGAGATCACGTCCATGGTGGGAACTCTTCCGAACCTTACAAAGAACGGAGTTCCCGTATCTATTCCTCTATGTTTGAGTCCGTCCATGAGAGCCGGGAGTATCTCCCTGATGTTCTCGTCTATGGCTGAGTTTGAAAGTCCGTCGGATACGTAGATCTGCACCTGAGGATTCATTTTGCAGTTCTTCTTTATGAAGTCCACAGACTCCGGAGGAAGCTTACGTCCGAGATCCGGCCTGGTGAGATGCTCGTTGATCTCACGGGCCTGGGACTGGATCACAGGAAGATCCATCTCCCTCAGGATGTTCTCGTCCGCAGCCTTAAGAACTGCGTCCTTTGCCATAGCGTGGTCGGCTCTTAAGGACAGCATCGCTTTGGTGGTGAGCCTTGCTCCGGCTCTGCCGATCCCCACCCTTGCAGTGGTGGAACGCCTCATGGCGTTTATGGCCATCTGGTTTTCAGGGTCTGTTATCTGGATAGTATCCTTGTATTCCTTTGAAGTCAGATCCAGAAGAGAAGTGTCGGGGCCTGACCAGCCGCCGCCCGAACCGGGTTCGTCCAGGAGTCCGTTCTCTTTCAGGACTTTCATGACTTCCTTAGTTATAAGGTCA
>JAEEOX010000050.1 GCA_016284485.1 Bacillota bacterium
GCTGACAGACACCGTGTATAACATCCTGATCGATAAGAATTACGATCCCAGGGATGCAGTGATCCATACGTCCGTGGAGAATCTCGATGTGATTCCCGCCAGCGTGGATCTTGCCGGTGCCGAAGTGGAACTGGTCCAGATAGAGGAGCGTGAGAGGACACTTAAGAGAGGACTTGACCTGGTGAAGGACAATTACGACTATATCTTCATCGACTGTCCCCCTTCGCTGGGACTTCTCACCATCAACTCTCTGACGGCAGTGGATTCTGTGCTCATACCGATCCAGTGCGAGTTCTACGCTCTGGAGGGAGTCAGTCAGCTGGTAAGCACCATTGAGCTTGTTAAGAAGAGCCTGAACCCCAAGCTTGAGATAGAGGGCGTCGTCCTCAGCATGTTCGACGGCAGGACCAATCTCAGCGCCGCGGTGGTGCAGGAAGTAAAGAAGTATTTTAAGGATAAGGTCTACTCCACGGTTATCCCGAGAAATGTGACGCTGGCAGAGGCGCCGAGCTACGGACAGCCTGTCATCAAGTATGACCCCAGGTCAAGAGGCGCGGAGGCGTATGTAGATTTTGCCGATGAGTTCCTTGAACGGGAGGGCGAGTAATGGCAAAAGCAAAGAAAGGCGGTCTTGGAAGAGGGCTGGAGGCTCTCTTTGCCGATCAGGTCCCCGTGGTACAGGAAACTGAGACGACGGAAAAGGCCACCCGGTCTGCTAAGTCCGGAAAGTCTGCAGCTCAGACGCCGCAGGCGGAACCCAAAGACGGCATCACCTATGTGAGCATTCACAACATCAAACCGAATCCCAACCAGCCAAGGAAGACCTTTGATAAGGAAAAGATCTCCGAGCTGGCGGAATCCATCAAAGAGAACGGCATCATCCAGCCCCTCATAGTCAGCAAGACCGGCAAGACCTATGAGATAATCTCCGGAGAGCGCCGCTTCAGGGCGGCCATGGAGGCGGGACTCAAGGAAGTCCCCTGCATCTCCAGGAAGCTTACGGACCAGCAGAGGGACCTCTTTGCCATAGTTGAAAACATGCAGAGAGAAGACCTGAACCCCATGGAGGAGGCCGCAGGTCTGGAGAGGATGATCTCAGAGTACGGACTGACTCAGGATCAGGTTGCCAGAAGCGTGGGCAAGAGCCGCCCCTATGTGGCCAACTCCCTCAGGCTCCTGAAGCTGCCCGAGTACATCAGAGACTACGTTGCATCCGGAGCTCTCACCCCCGGCCATGCAAGGGCCCTCATAAACATGAAGGACCCCAAGGCCAGGCACGACCTTGCCGAGCAGGCCAAGAACGGCGGCCTCACCGTAAGGGAGACCGAGAAGCTTGCAGGTCAGGTCAAGAAGGGCAGGAAGCCTGTGACGAGGGAGCCCAAGGACCCCAACCTCGCCAAGGTCGAGGATGAACTGAAGGAGATCCTGGGTACCAAGGTCACCGTTAAGACTGGGAAGCGCAAGGGGAGGATCGAGATCGAGTTCTTCTCCGAGGAGGAGAGGGAGCGTCTCATAGAAATTCTCTTCGGTCTGAGAAATTGACAAGACTTTAACGAAGTGGGGAGCTGCGCGCCACTGCTTCGCGAACCGAGCCGCCGGTGATCCGGCGGTTTTTCATTGTTGAAGACCCGGATGCACCATCGGGACCCTTCCGAGTAGGGCACCGCGACCCTCTGACACCCCTAAAAGCCCAATATCTTGTGGATGCAAAGATCGACCTTTGATGGTATAATAGCATTGATTTTTTGTGACCTTTCTATAGTAGAAATTCTTGGAAAGAAAGAGATAGAACAGGTGGTTCAAAATGGATCAGATTGAAGAAAAGATTCAGATCCCATCGGGGTTTCCGCTGCCGGAACTTACCATAGACGATCAGGGTAAGGTCACCAGCGCCAACGTCCACATAGGAGAAGTCTTCATATACGAGGGGATCCTGGGCACGGATATTTTCGCCATCACAGGATACAGAGGCGCCACGTTCAGGGAGAACGCCAGCAACGGCCAGCATGTCACGCTCGAGAGGAACAACAAGACTTTCGAGATATATTCCTACAAGATGGATGCTGACAAGGACGAGTGGACCCTGCTTTTCAGGGACATCACCTCGCTGGCTGAGCTTACTGCCAAGTACAATGCCGAGCGGCCCTGCATGGCAAAGGTGCAGATCGACAACTACGATGAGCTCATCGAGGCAGTGAGAGACGCGGGAGGTTCGGACCTGAGCGCCAGGATCGACCGCATCGTCAGAGACTGGGCGGAGGACATGAAGGCTTCCGTCAGCAGGATCAAGAACAACAGATACAACATCTGGCTGACCCAGAAATACATGGAGAGCGAGCGCTTCAGGAAATTCGAACTTCTGGACGAAGTGAGGAAGCTTGAGACCAACGCAGACTTCCCCGCCAGCCTTTCCATCGGCGTAGGAGCCGGCGGAGCGGACCTGGAGGAGACCGAAAGTTTTGCGGATGCGGCGCTTCAGCTGGCACTGGGACGCGGGGGCGACCAGGCCGTCATCAAGATCGGCAACCATGTGTCATATTTCGGCGGCAAGCTTCAGACCGTTGAGAAGAGCAACAAGGGCAAGTCCCGCATCGTCGGCCATGCCCTGAACCAGCTGATCATGCAGGCGCCCAAGATCTTCATCATGGGTCATGTGCATTCCGACATGGACAGCTTCGGAGCGTCCCTGGGGATCGCCAGACTCTGCATGGTGAACAACAAGAAACCCTATATCGTCATCGAGGAGCCCAACGAGTCTCTGGATACGGTGTTCCGTCTCGCAAAAGAGACGGAGAGATACACCTTCGTCAACTGCGACAAGGCCGCATCTCTCTGTGAGGAGGACAGCCTTCTGATAGTGGTGGACACCCACAAGAAGGACCTGGTCCAGTGCCCGGAGCTTCTGGGGATATCCAGGAAGGTCGTTGTTATAGACCATCACAGGAAGGCGGACAGAGGGATCGAGAATCCCGTGCTGAACTACATGGAATCCTACGCTTCCTCCACCTGCGAGATGGTCACGGAGATGCTCCAGTTCATGCTTGAGAAGAAGAAGCAGATGGAAAAGATCGAGACCGAGGCCCTCATGGCAGGAATCATGGTGGACAGCAGCTTCTTCTCGGTGAGAGCGGGAGTCCGCACCTTCGAAGCCGCTTCGTGGCTGAGGAGGCAGGGCGCAGACCCCACGGAAGTCAAGAGATTCTTCCAGGAGGACTGGGAGAACGTGAAGATAAAGTCCCAGGCGCTGCTGGGAGCAGACATACTGCCCTCCGGGATCGCCATAGCGTCCCTTCCGGGAGAGCGCAGCGACGCACAGCTTCTCTGCGCACAGACGGCGGACAGGCTCCTTTCGCTCAAGGGCATCCGCGCATCCTTTGCCTGCGGGCAGGACACAGAGCAGAGAACGGTGATCAGCGCCAGATCTCTGGGTGCGGTGAACGTCCAGGTGATCATGGAAAAAATGGGCGGCGGCGGCCACCTGACCAATGCGGCAGCCCAGGTGCAGAGCCCCGTGGAAGAGGTTCTTGAAAAGATAAAATTACTTACAGAGGAGACGATAAAATGAAAGTGATACTTCTTGAAACAGTGAAAGGCTCCGGGAAAGCCGGGGACGTGGTGAACGTATCGGACGGATATGCCCGCAACCTGCTTATTCCCAAGGGTCTGGCGGAGGAGGCAACTCCCCAGAACATGGCCCGCCTCAAGAAGACTCAGGAGCGCATAGCCAAGAAGCTGGCTGAGGACAGAGAATCCGCGGAGAGACTGGCCGGGATCCTGGCTGAGACTCAGGTGGACATCAAGGCCAAGGCCGGTGAAGGCGGCAAGGTCTTCGGTTCCGTGACTTCGAAGGACATCGCGGACGCCCTGAACGCCCAGGGATTCGACATCGACAAGAAAAAGATCAAGCTTGACGCACCCATCAAAGAACTGGGCGTCACCACGGTGGAGATCAAGCTTTTCAACGAGATAAACGGCAAAGTCAAGGTAAACGTTATCCCGGAATAAAGTGTTTTGCGCAGGTGATCATGCGCAGTTAAGGAGAAAAAATGGCAGAGAGGATACCTCCCCAGAGTAAAGACGCCGAAAGGTCGGTGCTGGGAGCAGTGATGCTCAACAAGGACATGCTTTTCGAAGTGGTGACCAAGCTGACGGCCGACGACTTCTACTATCCCGAGAACAGGGAAGTGTTTGCGGCGATCGTTGATCTGTACAACGAAAACAAGGCGGTGGACGTGCTCACCGTATCCGACAAGCTCAAGCAGAGAGGAACGCTTAAGATGGCTGGCGGCAGGGCCAACGTGGCACAGCTCACTCTTGACGTGCCTTCCACGGTGAACGCCATGGAGTACGCCAGGATAGTGTCCGACAAGGCGGCGCTGAGAAGGATGATCCACGTGACGGAGGACATCACCGACAAGAGCTACCAGGCTGCTGCGGATGCCCAGGACATCATGGAATACGCTGAAAGCAGTATTTTCGCCATTGCCCAGAAGAATCAGAAGAAGGACTACGAGGACATTTCCAACGTCCTCATCACCAATATCCACGATATCGAGGAGGCCGTGAAGAACGGCGGCAAGATCACCGGAGTCCCCACGGGATTCAAGGAGCTGGACGAGGTGGTCAACGGTTTCCAGAACTCCAACCTGGTGGTCATCGCTGCCCGTCCCGCCATGGGAAAGACGGCCTTTGCCCTGAATATCGCGGAGCAGACGGCTGTCAGGAACGGATCCACAGTCATGGTGTTCAGCCTTGAGATGTCCAAGGAGCAGCTGGGGCAGAGACTTCTGTCCTCGGAGGCCAGGGTGGACCTCAAGAAACTTCAGAGAGGAAAGCTGGAAAGCGATGACTGGAAGAGGATCAACATAGCTCTGGACGAGCTGAATAAGGCCAAGATCTTCATAGACGATACCGCGGAGGTGTCTTTTGCGGAGATCAGGAACAAGTGCAGACGCCTGAAGGCTGAGCACGGCCTGGACATGGTGCTCATCGACTACATGCAGCTGATGAAATCCCCCGAGAGGGCGGACAACAGACAGGCGGAGATCTCGGCGATCTCCAGGAACCTGAAGCTTCTGGCCAGAGAGATGGACTGCCCGGTGGTGGCCCTTTCCCAGCTGTCCAGAGGCCCGGAGCAGCGTCAGGATCACCACCCCAACCTGGCGGACCTGAGAGAGTCGGGAGCAATCGAGCAGGACGCAGACCTGGTAATCTTCCTTTACAGGGACGAATACTATAACCCGGACACCACCACGAAACCGGGTATCTGCGAGGTGGACGTGGCCAAGAACCGTCACGGCGAGACCAAGAAGGTGGAGCTTACCTGGATCGACAGGTATGCGAAGTTCAGCGACAAGGCCATGTAGGCCGGGACGCATGAGGTCCGGGAGCGGGCCGAAGAGGATAGCAGATGAAGTTTTTAAAGGGCGGGGCAGAGTATTCTCTGCTGACCACCGCAGTTGAAAACATTTTCATATCGAAGTACATGCCGGAGGCCTCCGGTGACTATGTGAAGGTCTACCTTTACGGGCTTTCCCTTGCGTCGGCAGGGCTCGAGAGGGACGAGGCCGGGATGGCAGCGGATCTCGGACTGGAGGAGGCCGCCGTAAGGAAGGCACTGGCCTACTGGGAGGAGAAGAGTCTCATCGAGACCGGTCACGACGGAAGCCTGGTGTTCGCAAGCCTTCTGGGAAGGCAGACCGACGCAGAGGACAACGCCGGAGGCAGCCCGGAGGAGCAGGCTGTGTCCGGGGAAGATTCCTTCAAGAGGATCCTGGAGCATGCCGAATCTGTTCTGGGACGAGCCCTGAACGTCAAGGAAATGCAGGAGATCGTCGGCTGGATCGAGGACATCGGAGTTGGCGAGGAGCTGATAATGAAGGCTTTCGACTACTGCCAGGACATGGAAAAGACCGGCATAAGCTACATTTCCAAGGTGGTCCTGGGCTGGGCCAAGGAGGGCCTTGTGACCGGGGAGGATATAGACCGCTATCTGGAACAGAGGTCGGAGAGGCAGGGTATCTACAGAAGGATACTGAATTCCCTGGGCCTCAAGAGGAACATCACGGAAGCCGAAAGGACCCTGGTGGACGGCTGGCTGGACACCTACGGATTCTCTGTGGAAAAGATCATGGCTGCCTGTGAGAAGGCCGGATTCACCCAGAGCCCGGGCATCCGCTACGTCAACAAGGTACTGGAGAACTGGAAGAAGGAAGCCGAAGAGATGGGCCGCGACATCAACTCCAAGATCACGGTCAATCAGGGCACCCTCAACAAATATTATGACTATCTGAGAGAGAAATCGGAGAAGGAAGCGGACGCGCGCCGTGAAGAGATCTACGAAAAACTACCGGAAATTCGCGATATCGACATAAATCTCCAGTCATTATCGAGTAAAATATCAAGAGGACTGTTAAGAGGGGCTTCCTTAGAGGAGACCGGAGAGATCAGAAAGGAGATCTCTGACCTTGAGAAGAAGAGGGCTATCCTCCTTACGGAGAGCAATTACCCTCTGGACTATACAGACATCAGGCATCTTTGTGATAAGTGCAGCGACACCGGCTACGATGAAAACGGCAGGCGCTGTTCATGCCAGAAAGTCAGAATGGGAGAAGCAGAATTATGGCAAAATGGCAAACTGCAGTAAAAGCAAGCGCCGTTGTAAAAAACATCAGAAACAACATCAAAGCTAAGATAAAACAAAAGATAGAGGAACGGGAAAAAACCAAGAAGAAGAGTTCCATAACCTGGGGTGCCATCTTCAGGCGCATCAACGAGATAGCGATGGACCACGCCGGCGACCTGGTGACGGGTCTGGACAAGGCCCTTGACTTCGGAGCCTGGAGCATAGAGAGGACTTCAGTGCTGACATTGCGTAAGGTACATGACTTCAGGGTCGGTCTGAACGAGCACTCTTCTCTCATAAAGAAGATCGTGCTCTACGCCATCGGCTCCGCAGTGGTGATCATCGGCGTGACCATGAGCGCCATAGACTATTCCTACGCATATAACGGAAGGACCCTGGGCATCGTAAGGGAACAGAGCGACGTGCTGGAGGTCCTGGACCTGGTATCGGACGGACTCAGCAAGGAGTACGGTTCCGTCATCGCCATCGACGCCGACAAGGACATCACTTTTTCACCGGTGATCTCTTCCGGCATGGAGATAGACTCTCCGGATGCGGTGCTCCAGAAGTTCACCTACATGGGAGATATCGACACCGTGGCCTACGCCATAGTGATAGACGGGATCCAGGTGACCACGGTCCCCTCGGAGGAAATGGCCAACAAGGTGCTGGACAGAGTTATCAACAATCACATCATAGGTTCCCGCAGGAACTATGAGACTGTTGAATTCAAGGAGGACGTGCAGATCCAGGAAAAGACGGTGAAACTATCCGCAGTGCACAGCGAATCTGACGCTGTGGCGCTCATAGAGGGAGGTATCTCCAAGACATATCTCTACACCGTCAAGGAGGGAGACACCCTTGATATCGCCGCAAAAGAACTGGGCATCACCGTTGACGAACTGGTCAGCCAGAACCAGGTGACGAAGGGAGACGGAACGCTTCCCGAGGGGCTGGTGCTGAGGAACACGGTGACCAATAAAGCGGTCTCCGTAAAGACAGAGGGGGTCGAGACTTTTGCGGAGGCGGTGCCCTGCAAGACCATATATCAGGAATCAGACAAATACTACGAGGGAGACGAGATCGTTTCCGTGGCCGGCCAGGACGGCAAGAACAAGGTCAAGGCCAGGATCACGAGAGTGGACGGCGAGATCACCGAAAGAACTGATCTGGAAGTTGAAGAGATCATCCCCGTGGTGGACAGAGTCATAATCAAGGGAACAGCCGAGAGACCGCCTACAGTGGGCTGCGGCAAGTTCATCAGACCCTGTTCGCTTCCCGTCTACTATCACTTCGGTTGGCGCTGGGGCAGGATGCATGAAGGCATAGATATGTCCGGAGCCTCCGGAACTCCCATAGTGGCCGCTGACGGAGGAACCGTAGTCACAGCAGGCTGGTATCAGGGATACGGACTGGCGGTCATCATAGATCACCAGAACGGTTACAAAACACTGTACGGACACTGCTCCTCACTCCTCGTCTCTGTGGGAGACGGAGTCTATCAGGGGCAGCATATAGCCAACGTAGGTAGTACCGGAAACTCCACCGGACCGCACCTGCATTTCGAGATCTGGGTCAACGGCACCAAGGTGGACCCGGAACCGTATATATTTTAGAGAAACATGACTAGACCGGACCTGAAAAATTCCATAAAGAAGATCAGGGAGAAGCTTCCTAAGAAGGCGAAACCGGAACAGGAAACGGAAAAGGCCGAAGAGGCACCAAAGCCCGCAAAGAAGAAGAGCTCCATCACCTGGGGCGCCATCTTCAGGAGGATCAACGAGATCGTCATGGACAGGGTCGCCGATATCGTGACAGGTATCGACAAGGTCCTGGACGTGATGGCCTGGGGAGCTGAGAGGGCGTCGGTCCTCTTCCTCAGGAAGGTCCATGGGTTCAGAGAAGGACTGATGGAACACGCCACGATCCTGAAGAGGATATTCCTCTTCGGGGTGCTTTCCGCGGTGGTGATCATAAGTGTTTTCATGGGAGCCATCGATTACACCTATTCCTACCACGGCCGCGCCCTCGGAATAGTCAAGGAACAGAGCGATGTGCTCCAGGTCCTTGACCTGGTTTCCGACGGTCTCACCAAGGAATACGGTTCGACAGTCACCATAGATCCCGAGAAGGACATCACCTTCACGCCCATAATCTCGGCCGGCAAGGAAATAGACAAACCGGACACAGTCCTCCAGAAATTCACCTACATGGGAGACCTTCCCACCACTGCCTACGCCATCATGATCGACGGCGTCCAGGCGGCAACGGTGCAGTCCGAGGACGCGGGAAACTGGGTGATCGATACCATCATCGACAGATATATCACCGGGAAACGCGAGGACTACGAGTTGGTGGAACTCAGTGAACCGGTGGAGATCGTGGAAAAGACCGTAAAGCTGTCCAGCATCCAGAACCAGAGGGATGCGCTGGCAGTGATAGACAACGGTATCTCCAAGACCTACACCTATACTGCGCGCCAGGGAGACACCCCGGAGATCGCAGCCAGGGAACTTGGCATCACCGTCGAGGAACTGTTGGCTCAGAACCCGATCACCAAGGACACCGCCCAGCTTCAGGAGGGCCAGGAGCTCAGGTTTACCGAGACCAACAAGACCATCTCTGTAAAGACCGTGGGCCTTGAAACTTTTACCGAGGTCATACCCTATGAGACCATAACTCAGGAGTCCTCTAAATATTATGAGGGCGACGAGGTCGTCTCTGTGGGGGGCCAGGACGGAAAACAGGTGGTCACCTCAAGGGTGACCAGGGTGGACGGTGAACTGGTATCCAAGGAAGATCTGGAGACTGAGGTGCTGACTCCCGCGGTGAACAAGGTCGTCATCAAGGGCACTGCCGAGAGACCGCCTACAGTGGGATCGGGCAGATTCATACGTCCCGTGCCTTACACCATCCATGACAAATTCGGAATTCGTTGGGGCCGCATGCACGAGGGAATCGATATGTGGGATCCCGGCTGCTACGGCGCTCCCGTCTATGCCGCCGATGGAGGTACGGTGGTCGTATCCGGGTGGTACTACGCCTGCGGATTGACGGTCATTATCGATCACGGTAATGGCTTCAAGACGCTTTATGCACATGCGTCCTCACTGGCTGTCTCGGTGGGAGACAAGGTGTACCAGGGACAACATATTTCAAATATCGGAAGCACAGGCAGATCATACAGCCCCCACCTGCATTTTGAGATCTGGTGGAACGGTAAGCCGGTAGATCCGATGCTGTACATATCGTAAGGGGAAAAGGATAATCATCAGGGGAAATGGCAGATCTAAAAGGGAATTTAACTGAATACAAGTCACGGCGCAACAAACTCAACCTGCTGAAGCTGGGAGCGCTGGTGATCGCGGTACTGGTGATCCTGTATTTTGCGATATCCGCAGTGAAGATCGTGAACCTCACCATCGAGAAGAACCGGGTGGAGACGGAGAACGAGAGACTGAGGAATCAGAAGGAGGATCTGGAGCAGAAGCTGGAGATAGTGAACTCCAACGACTATCTGGAGTCTCTGGCCAGGAACAAGCTTAGGCTGGTGAAGGGTAACGAGATACTTTTCATCCTTCCGTCCTTCAGGTCCGCACCGGAGGACGAGCAGCTGACGCCTGAAGAGGAACTTTTCCGCCTGAGGCTCAAGGAGGCCGAGGAAAAGGCCATGAGAGAGGCTGAGGCAGAGAAGAAGGGCGAGACTGCCGAGACCAACGACCAGGATGCGGGTTTGTCAGAGACTCAGTCGGAGACCGAGACCGGGCTGGATGCTGTCATCGACGCGGCCGCCGGCACCCAAGGGGACGGAAATGGCTGAGAAACTCAGGATCCGGAGGACGGTCGTAGTGGAAGGCCGTGACGACACATGTAATTTAAAGAGAGCCGTGGATTGCTATACCATAGAGACCCACGGCTTTGGCATAAGCGGGGAGACCTACAGGGAGATAGAGAAGGCCTACGAGAAGCAGGGCATAATCATCTTCACCGACCCGGACCACGCCGGGGAGGAGATAAGGCGCAAGCTCACCGCCAGATTCCCCGGGGCTCTCCAGGTGTACCTCACAGAGGAGGAGGCCCTGAAGGACGGGGACATAGGGGTGGAAAACGCCTCTCCGGAGGCCATAACAAGGGCTTTTGAGAGGGCTTTAGCCCTTGAAAATCAAGCATCATCGCAATTAGACGAATTGACCGAGGGAGACCTCTTCGCAAGAGGCCTTCAGGGGGCAGCAGGCTCAGGGAAACTGAGGGAAAAGGTGGCCCGGGAGCTGGGGATAGGCTACGGGAACGCCAAGACCTTCCTGACAAAGCTCAACGCCTTCGGAATAGGAAAAGAGGAACTGGATGGAGCATTACGCAGGATCACAGAAGAATAGCCGCAAGTCCGACCAGCATTTCAGGTTCCTTAAGAGCCTGGGGCAGAACTTTCTGCAGGATGAAGAAGTAATAGGGAAGATACTGGACGGGTCCGATATCGGACCGGAGGATCTGGTCATCGAGGTAGGTCCGGGTTCCGGAGCGCTGACGGTGGAGGCCGCCCGCAGGGCGGGCAGACTGGTGGCCGTGGAGCTGGATTCCAGACTGATCCCGGTGCTGAAGGCCGCGCTGGTCAACGCGGACAACGCGGAGATCATCAACGGGGACATCCTCAAGACCGACATCGCTGCCCTTATCAGGGACAACCGCGGGACGGGCAAGGTACGCATCATCGGCAACCTTCCGTACTACATCACCACTCCCATAATCATGAAGTTCCTTGAGGAGGGAGAGAGCGTGGATACCATCACGGTCATGATGCAGAAGGAAGTGGCGGACCGTCTGACGGCGGCGCCGGGCACCAAGGAGTGCGGAGCCATCACCCTGGAGACCGGATATTTTGCGGAGGTATCCAGAGTCTGCGACGTGCCCAAGGAGGCTTTCATGCCCATGCCCAAGGTGGAGAGCGCAGTGCTCAGGCTGGACGTCCGCAAGGAACCGCCGGTGCAGGTGCCCGACAGGAAATTCCTCTTCGAAGTGATCAAGGCGGGGTTCACCTTAAGGCGCAAGACCCTGAGGAACTCCCTGATGACCTTGGGAGGCTTCTCAAAA
>JAEEOX010000051.1 GCA_016284485.1 Bacillota bacterium
TTCGAGGGACAGACCAAGAGCAAACTGGGCAACCCTGAGACAAGAGGATTCGTTGAATCAGCCACCAACGACTATCTCATGGCCTTTCTTGAGCAGAATCCCTCTCAGGCCAAGTCCATAATCGAGAAGTGCGTCAAGGCTGCCCGCGCCAGGGAAGCCGCCCGCAAGGCAAGGAATATCATCAGGAACACCAACGCCTTAAGTTCCACATCACTTCCCGGCAAGCTGGCGGACTGCTCCGAGAAGGATCCCGCACTTTCAGAGATCTTCCTGGTAGAGGGAGACTCCGCAGGCGGATCCGCCAAGGACGGAAGAGACCGTAAGCGTCAGGCCATCCTGCCGCTGAGAGGTAAGATCTTAAACGTTGAGAAGGCCAGATTGGACAAGATCCTGAGCTCCGAAGAGATCAAGAACATGATCACAGCCTTCGGCTGCGGCATCGGCAACGACTTCGACATCGACAAGCTGAGATATCACAAGATCATCATCATGACCGATGCTGACGTGGACGGAGCCCACATCAGGACCCTGCTTCTCACATTCTTCTACAGATATATGAAGCCCCTGATCGAGAACGGCTGCGTTTACGCTGCACAGCCGCCTCTCTTCAGGATCAAGAAGGGCAAGGACATCTGGTACACCTACTCCGATGCCGAGCAGGAGAGAAAACTCAAGGAAGTGGAAGAGCTTCCCGGCAAGGTGGAGATCCAGAGGTACAAAGGTCTCGGAGAGATGGATGCCAATCAGCTTTGGGAGACCACCATGGACTATGATCACAGGACCCTGGTCCAGATCACCATCGAGGATTCAGCCAGAGCAGACGAGATCTTCACCACCCTCATGGGCGACAAGGTACCGCCGCGCAAAAAATTCATAGAAGATAACGCTCATTACGCTACGATAGACGCATAGGAAAGGAGGGACAGCGATGACAACGTTTTTTGAAGACACAAAGATGGTTCAGCACGAGATCTACTCGGAGATGAAGCAGAGCTACATCGACTACGCCATGTCCGTAATCGTTTCCCGTGCCCTTCCCGATGCGAGAGACGGCCTGAAGCCGGTACACAGAAGGATCCTCTACGGAATGAACGCCCTGGGTATCGGTCCCAACCAGCCTCACAAGAAGAGCGCCAGGATCGTGGGCGAAGTAATGGGTAAATACCATCCCCACGGAGACTCATCCATCTATGACGCCATGGTCAGGCTGGCTCAGCCCTGGAACATGAGATACGCCATGGTGGACGGCCACGGAAACTTCGGCTCCATCGACGGAGACGGCGCCGCGGCTTCCCGTTACACAGAGGCCAGGATGACTCCCTTCTCCCTGGAGATGCTGAGAGACATCGAAAAGGATACCGTGGACTTCGTGCCCAACTACGACGGTGAGGAAGAGGAGCCGGTGGTACTTCCCTCCAGAGTTCCCAACCTTCTGATCAACGGATCCGACGGTATCGCCGTAGGTATGGCCACAGCCATTCCTCCACACAATCTGAGCGATACCATCGACGCCTGTGTCAAGGTCATCGATGAGCCTGACTGCTCCATCGACGACGTGATCAGGATCATCAAGGCCCCGGATTTCCCCACAGGCGGGATCATCATGGGCAAGAACGGCGCCAAAGAAGCTTACAGGACAGGCCAGGGCAAGGTCGTGGTCAGGTCGGTGGCTACCATAGAGGAAGGCTCCAGAGGCAAGCAGCAGATAATCGTCACCGAGATACCCTACCAGGTCAACAAGGCCGCACTCATCCAGAAGATGGCCGAGCTGGTGAAGCTCAAGCAGCTGGAAGGCATCACGGAGATCAGAGACGAGAGTAACAGAGAAGGTCTGAGGATCGTCATCGAACTCAAGAAGGACGCCAACGCCCAGATCATCCTGAACCGTCTCTACAAGCACACCCAGCTCCAGAAGAACGTTTCCATGATCATGCTCGCCATCGACGAGGGCAAGCCCAAGATCCTGAACATCAGACAGATCATAGACATCTATCTGAACCACCAGAAGGAAGTGGTCACCAGAAGGACCATCTATGATAAGAAAAAAGCCGAAGCCAGGGCTCACATCCTGGAAGGATACCTGATCGCACTGGAGAACATCGACGAGATCATCAAGATCATCAGATCATCCTACGATGATGCTCAGCAGAAGCTGATGGACCGCTTCGGATTATCTGAGATCCAGGCCAAGGCCATCCTGGACATGCAGCTCA
>JAEEOX010000052.1 GCA_016284485.1 Bacillota bacterium
TGTATTCAACCCGGCTTTCAGGAAGGAGGCCGACAAGAAGGCCACCGAGATCCTGAACAGCAGGGGCGATTTCACGAAGTTTACAGATCTGGCTCAGGAGGAAAACCGCCGCCAGCAGAGATCCAAGAACAGGATGGACTGGAATCTGGACGGATTCCCGGCCAGTTCCCGTGTGAACAACACACCCCTGTTCGACTGGGATTCTGTTGCTCAGCGCAAAAAGAAAGACTATCCACAGCCCGACATGAGCTCCACTCAGGAGCACATCAGGGTGACTCCTCAGCAGGAGAAGTCTTTCGGTCTTCCTGCCAATGATGACAGGCTGGTTCCTCTGGACGAGCTGGAGAAGGAACTCTATGCTCTGGAGGATGACCTCAAGACTGAGACCGCCAGAACAGCTGAATACGACAAGGCGAAGGTCAAGGACATTGACAACAGCGTGGAGCTCGACTCCTATCTGGACGGTATTTCTCCCGAGGGCAAAAAACCCGAGAAGGCCTCTGAAGTGGCCGAGAGGGAGAGGAAGGCTCAGGCTGCAGCCGAAGCTGCCCGCAGGAGGGAGGAGGCCAAGTACGCTTCCATGACCAAGGCTGAGCGCGTCATAGCCCAGATGAAGAAGGAATCCGGCATGAGGTGGAACCTGGAGGAGCCTGTCCATAAGGAGGATGTCAAGGCTGCTTCTTCCATGGGACTCAACTGGAACGTCGATGCCGAGGACGTGGCAAAGAAGAAGAGATCAGAGAGACTCGCTGCTCAGGGCGAGATGAGAATGGTCTGGAACACAGAGGAGCGTGATGCTCAGATCAAGGCTCAGGAGGCAGCCCGCCGCGAGGCTCAGCTCAGGGCACAGATGGAGGCTGAAGCAGCCCGCCGTGCTCAGGAAGAGGCTGAACGCCGCGCCAGGGAAGAAGCTGAAGCAGCAGCCCGCGCCCAGGCGGAAGCTGAGCGCCGCGCCAGAGAAGAAGCTGAGGCTGCAGCCCGCGCACAGGCTGAGGCAGAGGCTGAGGCTCTTGCAAGAGCTCAGGCAGAAGCAGAAGCCGCTGAGGCCGCAAGGATCCAGGCTGAGGCCGAGGAACTTGCCAGACAGAAGGCTGAAGAGGAAGCCAAAGCACTGGCTGAAGCTGAAGAGAGAGCTCGCCGTGAAGCCGCTGCTCAGGCAGCTGCAGTCATGGCCGAGCAGGAAGCCAGACGCCAGGCTGAGCAGATCAGGAAAGCCGAGGAGCTGGAAGCCGCCAAGGCAGACGTTGCGGATAAGTACAGTTCTGATATAAGCCTTGAGTTCGACGAGCTCATGAAGAGTTCAGAGCCTGCAGGCTATGAGAAGACCAGAGTATTCGATCAGGAAGCTCTGGACGCTCTCAACAGAGAAGCAAAAGAGAGGGCAGAGTCCGACAATTCCGGCAAGATCGCAGGAGCCGTCGGGGCAGCTGCCATCGGCGCAGCCGTCGCAGGCGTCATGACCGAGAAGGCAGCCGAGCCTAAAGCGGAGCGCAGCCCATATCAGTCCGATTTCGTCCCCTTCTGGGAGAGAGACAGGGCGGAGGCTGAGCACAAGGTGGTGGAGGATCACGTATCCGAGACTTCCGAGGAAATGGCTAAGCTGGACGCTCTTCTGGAGGAACTGGCAAACGATAAGGAGAGACTTGATCAGGAGATCAGGACAGAGGAGCCCAAGGAGGAGCAGGCCGCAGAACCTGAGCCCGTGGCAGAACCCGAGCCCGTGGCAGAACCCGAGCCCGTGGCGGAGCCTGAACCCGAAGAGGCACCCACTGTAGAGACTCTTAAGAAAGGGGACGAAAGGTTTTACACCTTCTCCCAGAAGAACGCCGCCTTCCAGGAGCTTCTTCAGAAAGAAAAAGAAAGATTAAGAGAATTAGGTGACGGGTATGTTCCCAAGAACACCCTGTCCAATAACGCCGTTCTGGCTAACTTCGGCGTACTTCCGCCGCTGGCCCACGAGGAAAACGGCGTATACGTAGAAGAGATCACTCAGCCCCAGGACATTCAGGACGTGGACTATTCCGGATACGGGAAGCCTAACGTAGGCAATGCCTGGAAGCCGGATGAGAAGGAAGACCTTCTGACGCAGCTTGCCGGCGAGGCACCGACTCCTGTTAAGAAGACGAGACTGAGATACTCGGATCTTTTCCCCACAGAGGATGTGAACCACGCCGCTGACGAGCAGAAAAAGGCCGAGGTGGCCGCTGCCGTTGCCGCTGTGGAGGCAGGCAGGAAGGAAACCCCGGAACCGGAGACCAAGGAGAGATATCAGACAGCCACGGGTATCGTCACACCCGTCAAGGATGAGACCACATCCACTCCGGCTGTGGACATCAACCAGATATTCGATGAGGATGAAGAGCAGAAGCCCAAGAAGCACATCGTGGGCAACACCATCATCGTGCTCCTGATCCTTCTGATCCTCTTCGAGGCTTCAATCCTGGCTGCCAAGCTCATCGCTCCGGACAGCGCATACTCCAAGCTGACTGATCCCGTCATCGAGAAGATCATGGACTTTGCCACATCCATCGGCAAGGACAAAACACCCGAGGCCGAAGAGATCGACGACGAAGCTCTCAGAAGAGAAGCTGAAGCCATAACCTTCGAGCAGACCGTGAATGAGCTCGCCAATTCGGCGACCACCATCGGAGAGATCAAGTACAACCCCGACCTGACCTATGACAAGGTGGAGAACCCGCACTTCGAGGGGATCAAGGACATGATCCCGCTGGACAACGGTCTTTTCACCATCACGGCTGACGGCAAGGCGGTATCCTACGGCGAAGCCATCTGCACAGAGGTAATTCAGTACTATGACGCCTGGCAGGCTCAGAACACTGATGCATCATACATCGGTATCAACACTCTTGAGATCGGTGACATAAGAACTGACGGAACTAACTTCTATGTTTTGACGAGGGCGGTCTACGCCAAGAGCGACGGAACCACGGCGACCTCAGTAAGGTCCTGCCGCCTGACTGCTGCTGACGATGCGATGGTCCTCGAGGCAATAGGAGAGGAGCAATTTAATGAATAACAAAGCAACTCAGAAATTCCAGCACAAGGCACTTCTGATCGTTGCCATCGTAGTGGTGGTAGGCGCGCTCTTTCTGTCCCTTGTGAACTTCATCGGTGACTTTCTCTGGTTCAAGGAGATGGGTTACCTGGGAGTGTTCTTCAAACAGCTGGTGACACAGCTCAAGGTGGGCATTCCGACCTTCGTGGTCATAAGTATTTTGCTCTACATGTACCTGACCTTTCTGAGGAAGGGGTACTTCAAGAAGATCGCTTCCACTGAGAACACCAACATGAAGAGGCTCAAGACCATAACCCTGGTCCTGGCTCTTCTGTTCGGAGCGGCGGTGACCTTCGTTACGGTGAGCAGACTGTGGTTCGAGATACTCAAGTTCGCCAACGCGTCGAGCTTCGACATCGCGGATCCCTTGTTCCACATAGACATTTCGTTCTATATCTTCAAACTTGACTTCCTGACTCAGCTCAATGAGATTCTGATCGGAGTCATCGTTGGATTCGTGGTACTGACAGTCGTTTACTACATTGTGCTCATGACCATGCACACGCCGGACCTCTTTGAGGAGCAGCCCCAGCCGGAGCAGACCTCTCAGGAGAGTCAGGGGGAAGCCAGATATTCCGGATCCTCCAACCCCTTCGGCGAGAACAGTCCCTTCGGTCAGGCCAGTGAGATCTTCGAGAAAATGGGCTTCAAGAGGCCCGAACCCAAGCCCAGGAAGCAGCTTGATGACAACAACTTCCGCCAGCTCATGAGCATCGCCTCCGGCAAGCTCACGGGTCTCGGATGCATCTTCTTCCTGATGCTGGCTCTGGACTTCTTCCTCAAGCAGTTCGACCTTCTCCACGTTCACACCGGAGTTGTCTACGGCGCAGGATTCACCGACGTTACGGTGACCCTCTGGAAATTCAGGATACTCTGCATCCTGTCTCTGGCGGCTGCAGTCATGTTCGTCATCTTCATGGCGAAGAAGAACTACAAGAAGCTTCTGGCCATCCCTGTGCTGATGATCATCGTCGGCCTTCTGGGAACCGGACTTTCAGCGCTGGTGCAGAACTTCATAGTCTCCCCCGACGAACTGGAAAAGGAGACTCCGTACCTGCTGAACAACATCGAATATACTCAATATGCCTACGGGCTGGATGACGTGGCCATAAAGAGCTTCGCGGCGGATAACACGCTGACGGCTCAGTCCATCGCGGACAACATGGACACCATAACCAACATCAGGATCAACGACTTCGAGCCTGCGGAACAGTTCTACAACCAGACCCAGTCCATCCGTCAGTACTACACGTTCAACGACGTGGACAACGACAGATACATGGTCAACGGTGAGTACACCCAGACCTTCCTCAGCGCCCGTGAGATCGATGAGAACAAAATATCCGATACCTGGCTGAACATGCACCTCAAGTACACTCACGGATACGGCGTATCCATGTCACGAGTGGACAAGGTAACATCTTCAGGTCAGCCGGACATCATCGTGGGCAACATCCCGCCCGAGTCCGCAGTGGACGAGATCGCCATCACCAGGCCGGAGATCTACTTCGGTGAGCTCTCCAATGAGTACGTGGTGGTAGGCACAGACGAGCAGGAATTCGACTATCCCAACGGAAACACCAACTCATACAACATGTATGAGGGCACGGCAGGTATCAAGATGAACCTGTTCAACCGTCTGGTGTTCTCCATCAGAGAGGGCAGCATCCAGCTTCTGGTATCCTCCAACATCAACGGAGATTCCAGGATCATCATCAACAGGAACGTGGTCCAGAGAGTCAGAAAGATCATGCCTTACCTGAGCTATGAGGACGATCCCTACATGGTGACGGTGGACGGCAGACTCTTCTGGATAATCGATGCTTATACGGTATCCAACCTGTACCCCTATTCCGAGCCCTACACGGATCAGACCAACGTGAACTACATCCGTAACTCCGTGAAGGTTGTGGTGGATGCGTACAACGGAAATACTGATTACTACGTTATCGATGAGCAGGATCCCATCGCCATGACTTATCAGAAGATCTATCCGACTCTGTTCAAGTCCATCGATCAGCTTCCTGACGGCCTCAGGGAACACCTGAGATATCCCAATGCTCTGTTCCAGGTCCAGGCCCAGGTCTACGCCAAGTATCACATGGAGGACGTCAACGTCTTCTATCAGTCTGAGGACCTTTGGGACATCGCCAACGAGATCTACGGCATGGAAAAGCAGCAGATCATCCCCAACTATTACATCGCCAAGCTTCCCGGAGAGTCCAAGGCAGAGTTCTTCAACTCAGTGCCTTTCACGCCGAGATCGAAGCAGAACATGACGGCTCTGATGATCGCCAGAAATGACGGAGAGAATTACGGACAGCTGGTTCTGTATCAATTCCCGAAGTCAAAGACGGTCTATGGAACTGAGCAGATAGAGGCTCAGATCGACCAGAACACTGAGATCTCCAAGGACTTCACACTGTGGGCTTCCAACGGAACCACCTACAGGAGAGGAAACCTCTTCGTAATACCCATCAACACGTCAATTCTGTACGTGGAGCCGGTATACCTTGAGGCGCAGAACTCCTCCATCCCCGAAGTCAAGAGGATCATCGTGGTCTACAAGGATCAGATAGCCTACGGAGAGACCCTGGCAGAATGTATCCAGGAACTCTTCAGATACGACATCAACAAGGATAAGAATGACGCATCCATAATAGACGATGGATCCGGCGAACCGGATGATCAGGGCGGAAATACTGAGCCCGGAACATACACCCAGGATGAGCTGATCGCCAAGGCTCAGGAGTCCTTCGATAAGGCTCAGGAAGCCCTGAGAAACGGTGACTGGGCAGCCTACGGACAGTACATGGATGAACTTTCCGAATACCTTGGACAGCTTTCCGGCGGCGGAAACGCCTCCAACTTCACCGTGATCCCTGACTCTGAAGGCACAGATTCAGGAGAAACGGACACTGAAGATACCGGAAACTGATGATTATCAAATAACGCATTAGCCTGTAGTATTTTGCTGAAGTAATGAATATGCTGAATTTTGATACCGAAAAAATGCTTTTCACCGTACCGGCGAAAATGCACAACGAGGATACCCTTCAGAGACTTCTCAAGGAGCATCCCGAAATAAAGTTTATATCTCTGGCGGGAGTGGACATTGCCGGAAACGACACCGACGAGAGGATCCCAGCGGCGCTCTTTAAGGGAGGCATGGAAGACATGCTGTGCCACGGGGTCCAGACGGACGGTTCCAGCGTTAACCTGCCCAGGATCGCCGAACTGAACAACGCCAAGGTGGACATGATCCCCGACATGGAGGCGGACTGGCACGTGGATTACAACTTCTCCAACGTGGACCTGAAGACAGGGCTTCCCGTGGGGACGCTGAGGATCCCGGCCACACTGATCCACAACGACCGCAAGGCCGTGGGTTCCAGGGCGATCCTGTCGGACGCCGTGGCGAAGTTCAAGACTGAGCTTCTGGACCTTCTCAGGGCGCATCCCTATGTGGCTCAGTATCTCCAGGGCGTGGATTCCACGGAGGACATCGAGGAGATACTGCTGACCTCCGCCACGGAGCTTGAGTTCTGGGTCAGGACTCCCGAGGACAAGGCGGACAGGGAGGAACTGTTCACCTCCCAGGAGCTTAAGGAGCAGTACTGGAAGAGGACCTACGGTCCGGTCCGCACCGCTCTGGAAAAGACTCTGGAGATCCTTGACTGTTACGGACTCAATGTGGAAATGGGCCACAAGGAGGTGGGCGGAGTCAAATCCCGTCTCACTTCTTCCGGCGGCATGGATCACATCATGGAGCAGCTGGAGATCGACTGGAAGTACGCTTCCCCCATGCAGGCGGCGGACAATGAGAAGCTGGCCAAGAACATCGTGAGAGAAGTCTTCAATGAGTTCGGTCTCGGCACCAGCTTCAAGGCCAAGCCTGTGGAGGGCGTAGCGGGATCCGGTGAACATACTCACTTCGGACTGGCTGCAAGACTTAAGTCGGGCAAGGTGGTGAACCTGTTCAACACCAAGGACATGGAGGCGGATTTTTTGAGCCCCGTAGGTTACGGTGCGCTCATGGGCATCCTGAAGAATTACGAAGCTCTGAACCCCTTCATCAGTTCTTCCACCAACTCCCTCAAAAGACTTAAGCCCGGTTTCGAGGCACCGGTCTGCATAGTGACGTCTCTGGGGCACGATCCCAAGGATCCCTCCAGAAACAGGACCATATTAATCGGTCTGGTCAGAGACCTTTCGAGCCCCATGGCCACCAGATTCGAGCTGAGGTCACCCAATCCCAAGAGCAACACATATCTGGTGCTGGCCACCGGATACATGGCCATGCTGGACGGGATCGGGGCAGCTCTCGGCGGCGAAAAAACTCCGGCCCAGCTGGAGGCATCCATATCCAAGAGAAGCGGCGAGGATGACTCCTACCTGGAGCGTGACAGAGAGTACCGTTCTGAGAAGAACGTATTCACCGAATACACTGATGAGGAGCGCAGGAAGCTTTTCGGCAATCCGCCCAAGACAGTGTGGGAGAATCTCAAGAACCTGGACGACTACCCGGACAAACTCAGGGCGGTGACTGAGGGGATCATGGATGAGCAGTCCGTGGATTCTTACAGGACCTGCATCCTGAACGAATGGGCCAAGGAACTTCAGCTCAGGAACATTCCCAACGCCATGGATGACGTCAGGAGTTGTGCCAGGATCCACGATCCTTCGTCCAACGATCTGGACGACCTGAAGTGGGACAAGGTGAACAGTCTGAGATATCTCATCGCCAAGGACTCCACGGATTCTGCCAGCCTTCTCACCAAGGCCACTGAAGCGCTGGAGGCAGATGATTATGAAACTGCCAGCGCTCTTCAGACGGAGATCCAGGAAAAACTGGAATTGCTTAAGAAAGAATACTTATCATACAGAAGAAATCTGGTCTAGGCGGATGCCGGACCTGAAAGGAAGCGCAGATTTATGCTTGATATCAAGAGGATCAGGGAAGATTACGAAGGATCAAAGGCTGGAGTCGAGAGAAGACTCAAGGGAAGTTTCGGCATAGAGAACATCCCCGCCCTTGATGAGAAAAGAAGGGACCTGCTGGCCAAAGTCGAGGCCATGAAGGCCACACAGAACAAGGTTTCCAGAGAGATTCCGAAGATGAAAAAGGCAGGGGAGGACACCACGGCTGTCATGGCTGAGATGAAGGAGCTTTCCCAGAGCATCAAGGAACTGGACGTGGAAGTCTCTCAGGTGGAGACTGAGATCAGGGACTGCCTCCTGGGCATCCCCAACATCCCCGCGGACTTCGTCCAGGAGGGTGAGGATGACTCCGCCAACGTGGAACTGAGACGTTTCATGGAACCCACAAAGTTTGATTTCGAACCCAAGGCTCACTGGGACATCGGAGCTGACCTGAACATCCTGGACTGGGAGAGAGCAGGCAAGATCGCAGGCACCAGATTCACCATCTACAAGGGTCTGGGCGCCAGACTTGAAAGAGCCATCGAGAACTTCATGCTGGACCTGCACACCATCGATCAGGACTATCTGGAGATCCTGCCGCCCTTCATGGTAAACAGGACTGCCATGACCGGGACCGGACAGCTTCCCAAATTCGAGGAGGACATGTTCTACGTTCCCCAGAAGGATTTCTTCCTTATTCCCACAGCGGAGGTTCCCGTCACCAACATGCTGGGCGGAGAGATCATCCCTGAAGCGGAGCTTCCCATCCACTACACTGCCTACACCCCCTGCTTCAGAGCAGAGGCGGGTTCCGCAGGCCGCGACACCAGAGGTCTCATCAGGCAGCATCAGTTCAACAAGGTGGAACTGGTGAAGTTCACCAGACCTGAAGATTCCTGGGACGAACTGGAAGCCCTCACGGCTGACGCTGAGGCGGTGCTCCAGATCCTGGGCATCCCCTACAGAGTTGTGAGACTGTCCACGGGCGACCTTGGATTCTCCTCGGCCTGCACCTACGACATCGAGGTCTGGATGCCCTCCTACGGAAGGTATGTGGAGATCTCATCCTGCTCCAACTTCCTGGACTTCCAGGCGCGCAGAGCCAACATCAGGTTCAGAAGGACCGAAGGCGGCAAGCCCGAGTACGTACACACACTGAACGGCTCCGGCCTGGCCATCGGCCGCACCACCGCCGCAGTTCTGGAGAACTTCCAGCAGGCTGACGGAACAGTGGTCATCCCCGAACCCCTTCGCAAGTACATGGGAGTCGACGTGATCACCAAGAACGAAAAGTATTGATAATAAGCAAAAGATCCGCCCCTGGGGGCGGATCTTTTTTCAGTCCAGCAGGTAATGGAATTCTTCTTTAAGGACACCTTTGCAGAAAGCCTTGAACAGCGTTCTGCCGTACTCGGTCAGAGTGTAGTTTCCTCTGGCCAGACACCAGTCGTAGACGATGCCCCGCTCGAAGGTGGCGAATGCTCTGATCAGCTCGTTCATGCGCAGGTCTTCGGTGAAGATGCCCTGTTCCTGGCCCTCGGTGAAGATCTGGCGGAGCAGCCTGTAGTATGCTCTGTCGGATTCCAGGAAGGTGCGTGCGCCCTTGGTGGTGATCTGAAGGGCCATGTACTCTGCAAGCAGCGCCTCCGGGATCCTGTTTTCTATCATATTGAAAAGCTCTTCGGTTATGAAAAAAAGCTTCCGGACAGGGTTGGAGGATCGATCCAGCCCGTTGATCAGTCTTTCATTCATCTCGTCAAAGAGGAAGGTGATGGTGCCCAGCAGTTCTGACTTCGACCGGAAATAGTGATAGAAAGAACCCTTGGATGTGTGGGAAGCCTCTACGATGTCGTCTATGGTCGTGTATTCATACCCTTTTTTGTAGAAAAGATCCCAGGCGGCCTCTACGATTATGATCTTGGTGCTCTTGGTCTTGGTTGACATGGCTGCACTCCTTTTTGCACGTTTCATTTAATGAATAGTCTAATAAAAGGATAACGCATAAACCCAGTAAAATAAAGGGTTTTCTCAATTTTTTTAGACTTTGTTCACAAAAAGTCTATGATACAGTCTATATTTATTCTGTATCTGTCCTGTGGTATATTAAAGGCGTAACGGGAGCTGGCGACAGATTCAGGCTTACTCATTTTTACTAAAGCCGTAAGTCTTCCGTTTTTTTAGTGTCCGGGATCTGCCGGGCATTTTTTGTTCCATTGATTTCGGACTGCAGGTGATATAAAATCAAGGGGAAAGAACCCATTAGGAGGATAATATGTATTCTTTGATAGATTTTTTGCCTGAGCATGCGGGGACGGACCCGGTATCCTTCCACATGCCCGGTCACAAGGGGGCAGAACTTTTAAGAAAGCTGGGCTACGGACCTCTGCTGGAGAACCTGGTGGACATGGACATCACAGAGATCCCGGGGGCGGACAACCTGTTCCAGAACGAGGACGTGATCCTGGAGGTCATGGAGAAGTACAAGGCGCTCTACGGCAGCCGCAAGTCTTACCTTCTGGTCAACGGGTCTTCGGTGGGCCTCATCGCCTCCATACTGACATCTGCAAGAAGGGGCAGCAGGGTGCTGATCGCCAGGAACTGCCACAAGTCCATCTACAATGCCGTGAATCTGGGCGGACTGGAAGCGGAATACCTCTATCCCGAGATAGTGGAGGGAGAGGGCATCACAGGCGAGATAACAGCTGCCGAAGTGGAGCGCGCTCTGGCCGAAAACCCAGAAACTGTATGCGTTGTGGTGCCGTCACCCAATTATTACGGCATCTGTTCAGATATCACCTCAATAAGCAAGGTCTGCCACAGGCACGGTGCGGTGCTCATAGTGGACCAGGCTCACGGCGCCCATCTCAGATTCCTGAGGGAAGAGGTGGAGGGCATCTACCCGGTATCCGCCGAGGAGGGCGGGGCCGATATGGTCATCAACTCCACCCACAAAACACTGGCGTCCCTCACTCAGACAGCGGTGCTCAACGTGATGACAGACAGGGTGGATCTCCCCACGCTGGAGAATTACCTGCAGATGCTGGAGTCCTCTAGCCCGTCCTACCCATTGATGCTGAGTCTGGATATGAACGCCGACATTCTCCTGAGCAAGGAGGGAAGGGCGGCACTCAGGGACTGGCATGATGCCGTGAACGGCTTCTACAGCCACGCAGATCAGGTCCCGGGGCTCAAGGTGATGCTTCACCCGTACCTTGACAGGACGAAGATAAATATTGACATGAGTGCCGCAGGACTCACGGGCTCCGAGCTGGAAGAGGAACTTAACAAAAGAAACATCTGGCCGGAACTGGTGACGGGAAACATCGTCATGTGCATGACCGGCATCGGCACCACCAGAGAGCACATCGCAAGGCTCCTGGACGCTCTGAAGGACATAGCCTCGTCCTCCGTGGGAACACGGACCCATGAAGATCCTGCTCCGCCGGTCAGGACAATGTTCAGACTGGAGCGGAAGCCGGTGCCCGAGAGGTACTGTTCGAAGCCGGTCATGGAGTGCGCGGGCAGGGTGTCCGCAGGGCTGATAATACCTTATCCGCCGGGGATCCCGCTGGCCTGTCCGGGGGAGGTGCTGACGGAGGAACTGCTGTCCTATGTGACCGAACTCAGGTCCAGAGGCGAGAAAGTCATCGGCATCGATCAGGACATGAACATAAGAGTGGGTATGTAATGTACTAAAAAAAATGCCAGAAATGGCATTTTTTGTTGCGCTTTCGTGATGCTTTTTTATCAATTGTATGGTATATTTTAATATGTATGGTTATGATTTCCCGAAGGCAGGGGAGAGGTAAGCCTCTGAACCGGCCGGCAGGGAAGATTAACGGAATCATTCAGTTTGTTACAGAAAGGACGGTCTCATTAACATGGGCAAAAAACACCTGAGCAGTGTTCATGTTAGCCATCACAAGAATACCGCGGCCTGCGCCTCGGAAGTGATGCCTATACCTGACATTGTAAAGATTTCCATGTCCCAGCACATCGGTGCTCCGTGTAAGCCGCTGGTAGCCAAGGGCGATTACGTCAAGGTCGGCCAGAAGATCGGCGATACGGACGCCTTTGTCAGCGCTCCGATCCATTCCAGCGTTTCCGGTACTGTAGTAGGTATCGAACAGGCGAGATCCGCTGCAGGCGGATATGATACGCTGGTGGTCATCGAGCCGGACAAGAAGCAGGAAATCTCGGAGGAAGTTCAGATCCCGGAAGAGCCCAAAGACCTGGCGGAGTTCGTAGCGGACGTCCGCAAGGCAGGCATAGTGGGCTTGGGAGGAGCTGCTTTCCCCACAAGCATCAAATTCAATCCCAAGAACCTCGATGACGTTCACTACCTGGTAGTAAACGCTGCCGAGTGCGAGCCTTACATCACTTCTGACCACAGGACCATGCTGGAAGATACTGAGGATCTCCTCAGAGGATGCCAGATGATCATGAAGTATGACGGACTCGATCACGGCTACATCGCCATCGAGGACAACAAGCCGGACGCCATCGAGCACATCAACAAGGCGCTCAAGGATCACGGCATCGACAACATCGAAACCTTCAGCCTTCAGGCCAACTACCCGAAGGGAGCTGAGCGTGTCCTGGTCTACGAGATCTTCGGCAAAGTCATGAACGCCGGAGTGCTTCCCGCAGACATGGGCTGCATCCTTGACAACGTGAACACGGTTACCAAGGTAGGCCACTATTTCAGGACAGGCGTGCCCCTTATCGCCAAGAAGCTCACCGTTGACGGAGATGCTGTCAAGGAGCCCAAGAACGTCATCGTTCCCATCGGAACTCTCATCCACGACGTGATCGATTACTGCGGCGGATACAAGGAAGAGCCCAGAAAGGTCCTCATGGGAGGCCCCATGATGGGAAGAGCGATCCCCACGGATGAACTGCCGATCGTTAAGAACAACAACGCGATCCTGGCATTCTCCAAGGAAAAGGCTCAGGTCAAGATGGAAACAGCCTGCATCAACTGCGGACGCTGCCACCAGGCCTGCCCCTTCGACCTGATCCCCACGGCTCTCGCTGACGCTTACGAGAGACATGATGCTCAGGCTCTGTTCGATCTGGATGTCAACCAGTGCATGAACTGCGGATCATGTTCATACATCTGTCCGGCACACAGACCGCTCGCCTTCATGAATACCCTTGGTAAAGCAATTGTAAAGGAGGCGGGAATCAAATGAGCAATTACAAAAACAACTTAGTCGTATCTTCATCACCTCACGTAGTGACGGCTCTGGATACCCGCATGACCATGCTGATGGTCATCATCGCGCTGGTTCCGTCTCTCCTTGTGAGCACATACGTTTTCGGACCCAGAGTCCTGCTGCTCACTGCCGTTTCAATGGCAGCCAGCATGTTCTTTGAGTGGCTCTGGAACGTGATTATGAAGAGGGATAACACGGTAGGCGACCTTTCCGCCGCCCTTACCGGAATGCTCATCGCTTTCAACGTCCCCGCAGGACTTCCCATCTGGATCCTGATCATCGGTGACCTTGCAGCGATAATCGTTGTCAAGCAGCTCTTCGGAGGTATTGGCAAGAACCTTGTGAACCCTGCCATCACCGCAAGGATCATCCTGTTCATCTCATTCGCAACTGAGATGACCACATGGCCCCTTCCGAGAATGGCTGCTGACGCCACATCCAAGGCTACTCCTCTGGGTGTGCTGGCAGAAGGTTCCATCGACAACCTTCCCTCAAACATGCAGATGTTCCTGGGCTTCATCGGCGTCTCTCTCGGCTATGTATCCGCTCTTGCACTCCTTAACTGAGGCATCTTCCTCA
>JAEEOX010000009.1 GCA_016284485.1 Bacillota bacterium
ATGTATGACTTCGCTCAGCCCATCGAGGACGCCATAGAAGGCATAACCCATTCCATATGCACCCTGGAGTTCGAGGACCACAGGCCCCTCTATGACTGGGTAGTGAGGGAGGTAGGCTTCTGGCCTAACCCGCCTCAGCAGATCGAGTTTGCAAGACTGAACATCACCAACACCGTGATGTCCAAGAGATATCTCAAAAAATTAGTGGAAGACGGCGTCGTGGACGGCTGGGACGATCCCAGGATGCCCACCATCGCAGGCATCAGACGCAGGGGCTATACCCCGGAGGCGGTGAGGAACTTCTGCGAGGAGATCGGAGTCTCCAAGGCCAATTCCACAGTGGACATTGCTCAGCTTGAGCACTGCGTGAGAGACGATCTCAAGGAGAGAGTCCCCTCCAGAAACGTCATCTTCGATCCCATCAAGGTCGTGATCACCAACTATCCCGAAGGCCAGTCCGAGGAGTGCGAGATCGAAAACAATCCGGCAGTGCCTGAGATGGGAAGCCGCAAGGTCACCTTCTCCAGAGAGATATGGGTGGACAGGGCCGACTTCATGGAGATCCCGGAGAAGAAGTACTTCAGACTCTATCCGCCATATGTGAAGGAGGACGGAACCGCAGTGGACGGCAATGAGGTCAGACTCAAGGGAGCCTACTTCGTCCGCTGCACAGGATACGACAAGGACGAGAACGGCAACGTCACCACGGTATACGCCACCTACGATCCCGAGACCAGATCAGGCTCCGGATTCGAGGGCCGCAAGGTCAAGGGCACCATACACTTCGTGGACGCCAACAACGCCGTGCCCATCACAGTTAGACTTTTCGACTATCTGATGATCGACGATCCGGATGAGCCGGGAAGGCTCATGGCCAACCCGGAGTCCATGCACGTGATCACCTGCATGGCGGAAGCCTCCATACTGGACGCGGAGCCCGGCGACAGGTTCCAGTTCTTCAGACACGGATATTTCAATGCTGAGCCTAAGCTTTACACCAAGGAGAACCCGGTGTTCAACGAGATAGTGGGTCTCAAGTCAAGCTGGAAATAGATATTTTGCTTTAAAAACCCGGCCGGCAATCCCTGCCGGATAACAGAAAGGAGAGGCCTCATGTATAAGGACGGCAGACTAGTTATAGGCATGGCAGGCGACAAAGAGATCGCCATCGAGCCGCGCATGGCAAACCGCCACGGCCTGATCACCGGAGCTACCGGTACAGGTAAGACCACCACACTTAAGACCCTTGCCGAGTCCTTCTCGGAAGCAGGGGTTCCGGTGTTTTTCTCGGACATCAAGGGAGATCTTGCGGGAATGGCCAAGAACTTCCCCGTCACCTTCTGGGACATCTATGGCAACTACGGGATCCCCGTAAGGACCACAGTCTCGGAGATGGGACCGGTGCTGCTCGCCAAGCTCATGGGGCTGAACCAGACACAGTCGGACGTGCTGACGGTGGTATTCAAGATCGCCGATGACCAGCAGATGCTCCTGGTGGATACCAAGGACCTGAAGGCCATGCTTCAGTACGTGGCCGATCACTCTTCGGAATTCGCACTGTCCTACGGCAACATCGCACAGGCTACGGTGACCACCATCATAAGGAACATCGTTGCGCTTGAGGCCAAGGGGGCGGAGACTTTCTTCGCGGAGCCTGCTCTGGACATAGTGGACTTCTTCCAGACCACGGCGGACGGCAAGGGAATGGTGAACATCCTGAATGCCCGCGAACTGGTGAACGATGCGACGCTGTACTCCACCTTCCTTCTCTGGATGCTCTCGGAACTCTTCGAGACCCTGCCGGAGGTGGGAGACATGGCAAAGCCCAGAATGGTCTACTTCTTCGATGAAGCGCACCTCCTCTTCAAGGACATCAACAAAGCTCTCCTGGACAAGATCGAGCAGGTGGTGAAGCTGGTGAGATCCAAGGGCGTAGGCGTCTACTTCATCACTCAGTCACCCAAGGACATTCCGGATCAGATCCTGGCCCAGCTCGGAAACAAGATCCAGCACGGACTGAGAGCATACACTCCGGCAGATGAAAGAGCGGTCAGGACCATCTCTGACACCTTCAGATCAAACCCCGAATTCGACACCTATTCCACTATACTGAACCTGGGAGTAGGCGAGGCGCTGGTATCCATACTTGGACCGGACGGAGTTCCCACTGTGGTGGAAAAGACTAAGATCCTGGCACCCATCTCCATGGGCGTGGACATCACGGATGAAGAGATGCAGCAAAACATCCTTGCCAACAACGCCTACCTGAGATACAAGGAAATGTACGACAGGGATTCGGCCTACGAGTTCCTCACCAGGCTCTATGAGAAAAAGACTCTGGAGGCTGAGCAGGCGGAGCAGGAGAGGATATCGGCCACGGAAGCCATGCAGGCTCAGATCGCTCTTGAGAAAGAGCAGGCCGCTGCACAGAAGGAGCTTGAGGCTAAGCTCAAGGAGATCCAGAAGCAGCAGGAGGCTGAGGAAAGAGCCAGAAAGAAGGCTGTTGAAAAGGTGGCAAGGACCACTGCAGGCACCATCGGCCGTCAGCTTGGTAAATCTGTTGGATCATCCTTTGGCAAGTTCGGAAAGACTCTGGGCGGCAACGTGGGAGCGGAGCTGGCCAGGTCTCTTCTGGGAACATTCATGAAATAGTTTTGAAGCCCGCCCGGGCCTGCGTTTGTACGGGTCCCGGCGGGTATACTTTATATAAGGAGACCAGTCATGCAGTTAAAAGATGCGATAAGAGAAAGAAGAAGTGTCAGGAACTTCAAGCCTGAACCCATACCCCACGAGGTGATAAATGAGATAATGGAAAACGTCAGATTCGTGCCTACCTGGAAGAACACCCAGATCGTAAGGTACTATCTGGTGGAAGACCCTGCTTTGAAGGCAAGGTTCGATGCGGGTGAGTTCTGCTATGGATTTACCTACAACGCGAATACCCTCAAGCGCGCGCCTCAGGTAATGGTGCTGGCCTACAGGAAGGGCGTTTCCGGACATGAAAAGGACGGCTCCAACGCCACGCCCAAGGGAGATGATTTCTGGGAGGCCTTCGACTGCGGCATCGCGGCTCAGACCTTCTGCCTTCTGGCCCATGAGAAGGGCATAGGAACGGTGATCCAGGGATACTTCGACGACGCGATGATCGCCGAAGCTCTGAACATACCGGAGGGTTATTCGGTGGGGGCGGTGATCCCCATGGGATATCCTGAAGAGGAGCCCAAGACACCTGTGAGGAAAGAGGCGGAGGAACTGATCACATTCGTGTAAGCTAGTGACGAAGAAACAAAAAAAGCGGACTGCCGGAGGAGCGTGTCCTCAGGCAGTCCGCTTTTTGATTTTTTGTGATGATGAGCAGAGCCTACAGATACACTACATACCCTGCCGTCAGGTCCGCAAGGAACATGAAGTATATCAGTGTGGCCAGAGCGATGTAGGGCACCATGGGGCGGGTCTCCTTAAGGTTCGCTTTGCGGACAATGACCAGGAATCCCAGGTGGAGGCCGGAGAGCAGGGTGCTCAGGATGAATATTATGAGTATCCCATAGAGTCCGGTCATGAGGCCCAGGGCGGCGAATATCTTGATGTCGGCGCCTCCGAGCACCCATTTTTTGTATATGGCTCTTGAAAGCAGGGCGAGGGCAAGCATTATGCCCAGGCCGCAGGCCACCCCCAGGAGGGCGTCCCACACTGCGTGCATGCGGTAGACGGCTATCCTGCCCGGAAGGATGCCCAGGCAGGCGATGACCAGAAGCATGATCAGCTGGTCGGGAACGATCATGTATTTGATGTCCGCAATGGACATCTCCAGGAGGAGCCACAGCGCGATCACTATGGGAATGGCTGTCCACGGGTCCTTCAGCCCGAAGTAGATGGAGAGCGCGATAAAGACGCCTGTGAAGGCGTACTTGTAGGGCACGGACCTTATCCTCTGGGTGGTGGGGTGGAGAAGTTCCTCTGAGGGCTCCTCACCGTAGTCCGCCAGCCACTTTCCGGGGATGCGGTTAAAGAAGTATACTGCGCCGTTTCCCAGTATGGTGCCGGCCGCCATGGCGACCGCGCATGTGAGTATGATCTTAAGTATGGGTGTCATGGTTAAACTATAACACAGGAAGAGATTTTTTGCATTTACAATCCGGAGCCGTTGAAATAAAAGATTATTGGGCGTATATGACCCGA
>JAEEOX010000053.1 GCA_016284485.1 Bacillota bacterium
GACGGATATACTTATACCGCTTATGTGTACGATCCTGAAAACCCTGCCGCAGATCCCTACGGCTATGTAACTCAGGAAGCCAAGGCTGACGTGTACACCCTGACCGTTCCCTGCGGCACCCAGGAAGTGACCCTGGATTTCGGAGAGGCCAAGACCATTTCCTACAACTATGACGAGAACGGCGTCTATCTGGATGGCTACTACCAGGATGCGACCGTCGGAGAATCCACGACCACAAAGAAAGTGGATTCCAACAGTGACGGTGTTCCCGACTACATCTGGGTGCAGAACCCCTACAACCCGGATTACTCCGGCGGTGAGCTGCTCTACGTCATCAAGCTGGCCTACAACTACAACTTCACCGTTTCTGTGGACGGAACCGAGATGACGGAGATGTCCTTCAAACCGGACAATTACTCATATTACGACTATATGACAGGTGCCACACAGACTGTGGGTACCTTCACGGTAACTATTCCCCGCGGAACAGAGACAGTGGACCTGGACTTCACGGATAACGTGATCTGCTACAACTACACCAAGGACGGCACCTATCTGGGCGGATACTATTCCGACTTTATGACAGGCAGCACGGAGGCTCACGGAGTTCCCGTGGACTACGGCGATTCCGCCACTCCTGCAGACGGTGCCATCGACTACATCCAGGTGCAGACACCTTATGACGCAGCATATAACACCACACTGCTCTACACCATAACCTTCAGGTATGACGGCATCCCCGATGAGGAAGATATCGATGACGTCTATGAGATGCTGGTCCAGAAAGCCGCCAAGCTCATGAGTGTCGATGCGAACGCCACCTTAAAGGTGGGCGACTGGTTCATCTTCGATCAGTTAAGAGACGGCAGGAAAGTCAATCCCCACTATCTCCAGACCGTAGATGATTACTTCAACCTTGGCGTGGGCACGGTGGGCCCCGTCGATTATCTGTCCACCGACATCTCAAAGACCATACTCACACTCACTGCCCTCGGATACGATCCCAGGACCTTCACAGATTTCGATCTGTTCATACTTCAGGCCGACAAGAACCAGCTGGATAAGCAGGGGCTCAACGCCTACATCTGGGCACTGATCGCCATGGACTCCCACGATTACAATCTCCCGGTCTGCGAGGACGTTCCCGAAGAAGACCTTGCGACCAGAGATGTTCTGGTCGACACCATAGCTGATGCTTACATTGAGGACGGCGGCTGGGCGATCATCGGAACAGAGCCTGACGTGGACATCACTGCCATGGTGATCGCGGCACTGGCTCCCTATTATGAGGAAAATGATGAGGTGCACGATAAGATCGATAAGGCCGTCAAATGGCTGTCCGACAACCAGAACGAGGACGGTACCTTCTCCGCCAAGTACAGCGGCACCACGGAGCCCACAGCCGAATCCACGGCCATGGTCGCCATCGCCCTGACCTCCATCGGCATCGACCCTGCGACAGATGAAAGATTCGTCAAGAACGACAATTCGGTAATGAGCGGACTCTGCTCTTTTGCGGTGCTTGAAGGAGACAACCCCGGAATGAAGCATATTCTAAACGGCCCGGTGAACACTCTTGCCACCGAGCAGGGCTACAGAGCTTTCGTGTCCTACATGAGATTCGTGGATGAAAAATTCCCCATCTACGATCTTCTTGACCAGACGATCCTCACCAGAGTGTACGGCAAGACCCGCTACCAGACATCTCTTGAAGTTGCAAAGAGGTACATGAATAACAACTCCCTCATGAAGTTGGACAGCGTGATCGTCGCCACGGGAGATGATTTCCCCGACGCACTGAGCGGCAGCTCGCTTTCCATCATGAAGGAGGCTCCCGTGCTTCTCATCAGCAACAAGGTGGAGTCATCCCGCCTCATGGCCACCACCTTCATCGAGGAAAACCTTGTTGAAGGCGGCGACATCTACATCGTCGGCGGCAACGGCGCAGTGTCCACCGAGTACAGCGACAGCCTGGAGGCTCTCGGATACAAGGTGACCAGATACTCAGGCAAGTCCAGGTACAACACCAACCTGGAGATCCTGAACGCTCTGGGCGAGTCTGAATACCTGCTGGTATGCTCCGGTGCCAACTACGCGGATGCCGCCACAGCTTCAGCCACAGGCCTTCCGGTGCTCCTGGCAGGCACGAAACTGGAAGATTATCAGCTGGATTACCTGGCTGAGGGCAAGAGACAGATCTACGTCATCGGCGGCAAGGGAGCCGTGTCCGAGGAGATCGCTGAGGCACTTGCTGAGTACGATACCGACGGAGTCGTGGACAGAGTCGCAGGAAAAGACAGGTCGCTCACAGCCAAGGCTGTAGCCGAAGAGTTCTTCGACCTGAAGCCCTACGTTTCAACGGTTGTGTTCGCCTACGGCGGAAACTTCCCCGACTGCATCTCAGGCGGCCTCCTGGCATACAGCCTGGACGCTCCAATCCTCTACGGCGGAGCACATCAGTCCTACACCGATGCGGATGCTCCCTACATTCAGGAAAACACCGTAAAGACAGCTTACATTCTGGGCGGAACTTCACTCATCCCCGATGAGTTCGTGTTCGGACTGGATAAATAACTGCTGAACCCGGACCGGGGCCTGAGCGCCCCGGTTTTTTAATACAACAAAAGACCCGGGGACTGCGCCTCGGGTCTTCGCTTCATGATATTGATTTACACCAGCTCGATGAACACTGTCTCAGCTGCGTCTCCCTGACGGGGACCAAGCTTGAGGATCCTTGTGTATCCGCCGTTTCTGTCGGCGTAGTTGGGTGCGATCTCATCGAAAAGTTTTGTGACTGTTGTCTCATCCACGAGATAGGATAAGACCTGACGTCTTGCGTGAAGGTCGCCTCTCTTAGCGAGAGTGATCATCTTCTCTGCGATTCTCTTGATCTCCTTCGCTCTCATACTTGTCGTTTCGATCCTGCCGTGCTTAAAAAGTTCAGTCGTCAGGTTCCTGAGCATTGACTTTCTGTGAGCGGAGGGTCTGCCTAATTTTCTATATCCGGGCATTTCCGAATTCTCCTTTCACTTCCACTATTTGTCATCGTTCGGTCTAAGTGACAAACCGAGCTCATCTAATTTTGCTTTAACTTCGTCCAGTGACTTCTTACCGAGGTTTCTGACCTTCATCATATCCTCTTCGGATCTCTGAGTAAGTTCTTCAACCGTGTTGATGGCTGCCCTCTTCAGGCAGTTGAAGGAACGGACTGAAAGCTCCAGTTCCTCGATGGTCATCTCGAGGGCCTTTTCTTTCTGGTCTTCTTCCTTCTCTACCATGATCTCCATGGCACCGGTGGAATCGGTAAGCTGTACGAACAGATTCAGGTGTTCCTGCATGATCTTGGCTGCGATGGACACTCCCTCTTCGGGGGAGATGGATCCGTCAGTCCAAAGGTCGAGGATCAGTCTGTCATAGTCTGTTACCTGGCCGACTCTCGTATTCTCAACGGTGAAGTTTGCTCTTCTGACCGGTGTGAATATGGAGTCAACGGGAATGACCGAGATAGGTGTATCTTCCGTCTTGTTCATTTCAGCCGGAACGTAACCTCTGCCTGTTGCGAAGTTGATCTCCATGATCAGTGTGGCGTTCTCTTCAAGGGTGGCGATGTGAAGATCAGGATTGAAGATCTCCAGCTCGCTGTCAGCCTGAATGTCACAAGCCTTTACTTCGCAGGGTCCGATCGCGTTGATGATGGCTCTCTTGGTGGGATCGCCGTTCAGTCTTACCGCGAGTTTTTTGAGGTTGAGTATGATCTCGGTGACGTCTTCCTTGACGCCTGGGATGGTGGAAAACTCATGGAGCACACCGTCGATCTTGACGGATACTACTGCTGCTCCGGGAAGGGAACTGTAGAGTATCCTTCTCATGGCGTTGCCCAAAGTCATTCCATATCCTCTCTCCAGAGGCTCTACCACGAATTTGCCGTGGCATCCATCTTCGTCAATGACTTTCGTGATCGTTGGCTTTTCAATTTCTATCATTTTAGAAGCCTCCTTCCTTTCCAAGTTTGAGTAGAACTGTCCAATCAATTACTTGGAGTACAGCTCGACGATAAGGTGCTCCTGAATGGGAGTATCGATCTCTTCTCTCTTGGGAAGTGCAAGGATCTTGCCTTCAAGCTTGTCGAGATCAACATCCATCCATGAGGGTACGACTACCTGAAGGTCCTGGATCTCCTTGAATTTAGGTGAGTTCTTGCTTGACGCCTTGACTGCGATAACGTCTCCGGCCTTCACCATCAGTGACGGTGAGTTGACCTTCTTGCCGTTAAGTGTGTAGTGGCCGTGTGTCACAAGCTGTCTGGCTTCTCTTCTGGTAAGAGCAAAACCCATGCGGTAAACCACATTGTCGAGTCTTGATTCAAGCATGATGAGAAGGTTTTCGCCTGTAGCGCCCTGCTTTCTCGCTGCCTTTTCAAAAGTGTTTCTGAACTGCTTCTCGAGAACGCCGTAGATGAACTTAGCTCTCTGCTTTTCTCTAAGCTGAGTACCGTACTCGCTCATCTTCTTCTGACGGCGGTTGGGCTGTCTCTTTGACTTCTTGTATATTCCGAGATGGCTCGGGTCAATGTCTAATGCTCTGCATCTCTTTAAAACAGGATCTCTGTTTACTGCCATTTCCTTATTCCTCCCTTCTCACTAGACTCTTCTCTGCTTCGGCGGCCTGCATCCGTTGTGCGGAATGGGCGTGATGTCCTTGATCATTGTGATCTCAAGTCCGGCTGTCTGAAGAGCTCTGATGGCTGCTTCTCTTCCGGAGCCCGGTCCCTTAACGTATACTTCTACCGTCTTTAAGCCGTGTTCCATAGCTCCCTTGGCTGCGATCTCTGCTGCCTGCTGAGCTGCGAACGGGGTGGATTTCCTGGATCCCTTGAAACCAAGTGATCCGGCGGATGACCAGCTGAGTGCGTTGCCATCCATGTCTGTCAGTGTAACCAGAGTGTTGTTAAAGGTAGACTGGATATGAGCCTGGCCTTTTTCAACGTTCTTTCTTACGATTTTCTTTTTTCTTACTGCTTTCTTTACAGTTTTAGCCATTTTTGTCTACCTCCTTCCTACCTGGATGCTTTCTTCTTTCTTCCAACGGTCTTCTTCGGGCCCTTTCTGGTCCTTGCGTTGGTCTTTGTCTTCTGACCTCTTACGGGGAGGCCTCTTCTGTGACGAATTCCTCTGTAGGAGCCGATCTCCATGAGTCTCTTGATGTTAAGAGATACTTCACGTCTGAGGTCACCCTCTACCATGTACTCTTCGTCGATGATCTTTCTGATCTTTCCTGCTTCATCCTCTGTCAGGTCCTTGACTCTTGTGTCAGGATCAACACCAGCCTTCTCGAGGATAAGCGTTGCTGTTGGTCTGCCAATTCCATAGATATAGGTAAGACCTATCTCTATCCTTTTGTCTCTTGGTAAGTCAACACCGGCTATACGCGCCATACGTTTTTCTCCTTCCCCTATCTTTCTTCGCCTTTCCGGGGGCGACTAGACAGGATCTGTAATATAAATGTTGTGAGGCCTTTTGAGTGGAGGATCCCGGTGATTCCTCCGGCCTTGTTATTAATTTGTTATCAGCCCTGTTTCTGCTTATGCTTCGGGTTCTCACAGATGACCATTACTTTGCCTTTTCTCTTGATAACCTTGCATTTCTCGCAGATCGGCTTTACGGAAGCTCTGACTTTCATTTCTATTTTCCTCCCTGTACAGTCTTACTTATCACGCCAAATGATCCTGCCGCGGGTCAGGTCGTAAGGTGAAAGCTCCACCTTGACTCTGTCTCCCGGAAGAATTCTGATGTAGTTCATTCTTATCTTGCCTGAAATGTGTGCGAGCACTTCGAATCCGTTTTCGAGTTTTACCTTGAACATTGCGTTCGGCTGAGCGTCGACGACGGTTCCAACTGCCTCGATAGTGTCTTTTTTGGCCATTGTCTTAACGCCTCCTTTAAAGAGTGATTATCTCCGGCTCACCGTCCGTTACGACTATAGTGTTCTCGTAATGGGCTGCCCAGCCTCCGTCAACGGTAACTGCTGTCCAGTCGTCATCCAGCACTTCCACCTTCCAGTTTCCCTCACAGATCATGGGTTCCACCGCAAGCGTCATGCCTTTCTGAAGCCTGGGATTGGGTCCGGCGCAGACATAATTGGGTATCTGCGGATCCTCATGCATTTCGGATCCTATGCCGTGTCCCACAAAATCTCTGATGACTCCGAAGCCCTCTCCTTCCACGGTGTTTTGCACCGCTCTGGAGATGTCTCTCAGCCTCTTTCCCGGCACCGCATTTCTGATGCCGTCGAAGAAGGCGCGCTCCGCTGTGTCGATCAGGTGTTGAGCATCCTCGCTGATAATTCCTACTCCGTAGGTCCTGCAGGCGTCCGCCATGTAACCTTTGTATTCCACCACCAGATCGCAGCTCACTATATCCCCTTCCCTGAGGATACGGTCCTTGGAGGGGATCCCGTGGACCACCTCTTCGTTGACCGAAGTGCAGACCGATGCCGGATAGCCGTAGTAGCCTTTCTCAGCGGCCTTCATTCCGTGCTCTTTTACGGTCTTTTCCACAAGATCATCGATGTCCTTGGTGGAGATGCCCGGCTTGATAAGGTCTTCCAGCTCTCTGAATATGAGGCTGCAGACCTTACCTGCCTCTCGCATCAACCGTATTTCATGCTCTGATTTGATTACTATCATCGTTATTCACCGATGGCCTTCACGATGTCGCTGAAGACGCTGTCCAGGTCAGCAGCACCGTCGATGGTGGCGATGTTGCCGGCCTTCTCGTAATAATCAACCAGGGGCTTTGTCTGAGAATCGTACACGTCGATCCTGTTTGTCACAGTCTCAAGGTTGTCGTCCGGTCTCTGGATGAGTTCTCCGCCGCAGAAGTCACAGACGCCTTCCTCCTTGGGAGGAACGCTGACTACGTGGAAGGAAGCTCCGCAGACCTTGCAGACTCTTCTGCCTGTAAGTCTGGTGATGAGTTCGTCCTTTTCAACGGCCAGGTTAAGGACCACGTCGATCATGGAATCGTGTTCCTTAAGGAATTCATCAAGCTTCTCAGCCTGGTAGACCGTTCTCGGGAAACCGTCAAGAAGGAATCCGTTTTCGCAGTCCGGCTCCAGGAGCCTGGATGTTGCAAGATCGCATACCAGGTCATCTGGAACAAGTTCGCCCTTGTTCATGTATTCCTGAGCCTTCTTGCCAAGCTCGGTCCCGTTCTTGATGTTTTCTCTGAAGATGTCACCCGTTGAGATGTGAGGGACTCCGTATTTTTCAACTATTTTCACCGCCTGGGTGCCTTTGCCGGCTCCCGGGGGCCCAAGCAAAATTGTTCTCAGCATTTTTGCACCTCTTTATTTCAGGAATCCCTGATAGTTTCTCATGAGCATCTGATTCTCAAGAGCTCTCACTGTCTCAAGTGC
>JAEEOX010000054.1 GCA_016284485.1 Bacillota bacterium
GTATATAATAATCGACAAGCCGGGCCGCGGACTGATCGACGGCGTGGTGACTTCCAATGTTTTCATCGGCGTTCACTATGAGATGTGCGTGGAAGCAGGCGGGGCAGAGTGGCTCTGCCAGAACACCAGAAGCTTCCCTGTGGGAACAGAGGTGTCCCTCAACGTGGAACCCGAAAACATTCAGATCATGAATAAACCTCAGTCTGAGGACGAGGAAGCTATTTCTCTTGAAGAGGTCCTGGGGGAGGAACAGCAGGAAAAATGATGAAAAAACTTTTCAGTGCCCCCTTCATCATATTCATACTTGCCGGGACCCTGATCCCAATGGGAGTAGTGGCTTACTACGGACTGACGGACAGGACGGGGGCCTTTACGGTGGAGAACCTCCTGGCAGTCTTTTCCGGCGATCACCTGAAAGCGCTGATGCTCAGTCTTTTGCTTTCGCTGACCGCCACCTTGCTGTGCCTGATCATGGCCTTCCCCCTGGCTCTGATTCTCAAGAATTCAAAGATCGGGAAGAAGGGCTTCATGATCTTCATATTCATCCTCCCGATGTGGATGAACTTCGTGCTCCGCACCATGGCATGGCAGGTACTCCTTGAAAAGAACGGCATGCTGGGGTTCCTGGGCATAATCAACACGCCGGTGGCGGTAGTTCTGGGCATGGTCTACGACTATCTGCCCTTCATGGTGCTTCCGGTGTACAACGCCATGGCCAGGATCGACGATTCCCTGATCGAGGCGGCCTATGATCTGGGCGCCTCCAGAAACACGGTGCTCAGCAAGGTCATACTGCCCCTTACGGTACCCGGTATCGTATCCGGCATAACCATGGTGTTCGTCCCGAGCCTTACCACCTTCGCCATCTCCAACATGCTGGGCGGAGGCAAGGTAAACCTCATAGGAAACATCAT
This sequence comes from Bacillota bacterium, assembly GCA_016284485.1. Lineage (GTDB taxonomy): Bacteria > Bacillota > Clostridia > Peptostreptococcales > Anaerovoracaceae > RUG754. The sequence continues at coordinate 915 of JAEEOX010000054.1, forward strand.
AGAGCAGGAATTCACCACTGCTTCCAACTGGAACCTGGGGTCGGGACTTTCCCTCGTGATGATGGTGTTCATCGTGATCTCCATGGCCTTCATGGGCAAATTCGATAAGAACGGGGAGGGCACGATGATATGAAAAAAATCGCTAAAGCTCTCTACATCGTTTTAATAGTTCTTTTCCTGTATCTTCCCATAGGGACCCTCATGGTGCTCAGCTTCAATGAAAGCAAGTCCATGACGTCCTGGCAGGGATTCAGCTTCAGATGGTACCGTGAGATGTTCAACAACGAGGAGCTCATGGAAGCTCTGGGGAACACCTTCACCATCGCGCTGTGGGCCAGCATCATCGCCACTGTAATAGGCGTCCTTGCCTGCATCGCCATGAACGCCATGACTGACAGGAAAAGAAACATCTTCATGGGGCTGAACAACATCCCGCTTCTCAATGCGGACATCGTCACCGGTATCTCGCTGATGATAAGCTTCCTGATGTTCGGCATATCCCTGAACTACGGGACGGTGCTTTTTGCTCACGTGACCTTCTGCATACCTTACGTGATCTTAAGCGTCATGCCCAAGTTCAAGCAGCTGGAGAACCATACCTACGAGGCGGCTCTGGACCTGGGCGCAAGCCCGGCGTATGCCTTCTTCAAGGTGGTGCTCCCGGACCTGATGCCCGGTATCACATCAGGATTCCTGCTGAGTTTCACCATGTCAGTGGATGACTTCGTGATCACTCACTTCACCAGAGGCGCAGGGATAAACACCCTGTCAACACTGATATACAGTCAGCTCAAGATCGGCGTTAGGCCTACGCTTTTCGCCCTGTCCACAGTGATATTCCTGTTGGTGCTGGTGATCCTGATCATCTCCAATTACGTCAAGTCTGAGGATAAAGACCGTACGCCTAAGAAGGCAAAAAAAGCAGATGAAGTTACCGAGGATGACTACATCTACAGAAGCGGCATGACTCTCGGAAAGAAGGTCCTTGTGGGGATCGTCTGCGTGGTGATCATTGCCGCAGCTGTGAGGTTCACTCCTTCCACCCCCGGAGAGGTAGGGGAGAACGGAGTGGTCTACGTCTATAACTTCGGCGACTACATCGACCCGGAGCTGACGGAGCAGTTCTTCGAGGAGACCGGATATACGGTGGTATGCGACTACTTCGATACCAACGAGGAAATGTATCCCGTCATCAAGAACAATACTGCGGATTATGACGTGATCTGCGCCTCGGACTACATGATCGACAAGATGATCAGGGAAGACCTCCTGATGGAGATCGAGTTCGGACAGATCCCCAATATGCAGTATTTGTCGCAAAACATCAGAGACTTCATGGAGGAATTCGACCCGGGCATGTTCTACTCGGCACCTCACACCTGGGGGACATACGGGATCATCTACAACACTGAACTTGTGGATGAGGAGGACTTCGAGGGAGACGTATCCTGGGGGATCCTTTGGGACGAGAAGTACGCAGGCAAGATCATCATGCCCAACTCCATCAGAGAAGCAGACATGGTGGCAGCCAAGCTTCTGGGCTATTCCATGAACACCCTGGATGAGGAGGAGATGAATGCCATCACCCAGAAGCTCATCGAGCAGAAGCCGCTGGTATATTCTTATGCCAACGACAATGCCAGAGACCTGATGATCGGCGACAACGCTTCCATGGCGGTCATCACCTCGGGAGACGTGCTCTACGCCCAGGAAGACAATGAGAACCTGGCCTACGTCATACCCGTGGAGGGAACGGAAGTCTGGACGGACTGCTGGGCGGTGCCCAAGTCCTGCAAAAACTATGACGGCGCCATGGCATGGATCAATTTCATGTATTCCTATGACGCAGCCGTGGCAAACTTCGAATACCTGACCTACGCGATCCCCAACACCCAGCTGGACGATTACGTCTATGAGGATTATATCGAAGGCGAAATGGTCCTCTCTGAGATCGGGATAGTAAATCCTTCCGAGGAGATCCTGGCCAGATGCGAGACTCTCAAGAATCTGGGATCGGAGGGAGACGACATGTACTCCAGGTACTGGAAGATATTCAAGTCCAAATAAAGACCACAAAAGATATATAAAGACCCGCACTTGTCAAAGTTTTTATGACGGTGCGGGTTTTTTTGTGTTATAATAAAATGTATTTTTGTGTGCCTTAGATAAAAAGCGAGTAACAGAGGAACTGTATATGACAGAAAAAGCAAAAAAGAGATGGGGCGACAGGCGTGACGGCAGACTGATGAGAGACATCGATCCCATGCACGCCATCGTACCATATGTATATCCCAACAGGGCTGACAACGAAGCTTTCATTCAGGAATCCATCGAGATGGAACCCATCTTCAGATATGTGGACAAAAAGAATGCAGAGCTGAAGGCGAAGGTGGAGAGAGGAGAGCTTCCCGAAAGCGCCCTTGACGATCCATACAAGCCCTTCTACGTGATGCTCATGGCGCTGGTCAAGATCCTTTATCTGAGACCGGGCCTGAACCGCTTCGTGTGCAACATGAAGCTTTACCAGAAGGACGACGTCAGCATCGGATTCACCGTGAAGAAGAAGTTCGCGGACAACGCTGCCGAGGGGCTGGCCTTCGAGTCCTTCGGGCCCGAGACCAACATGGACATCCTCTACGAGAAGATCGTAAAGGAGATCAACGCTGTCAAGGATGAGAACACCCTGGACAACTCGGTGGACATGATGGACAAGTTCATGAAACTTCCGCCTTTCGTCCTGAGACCGGTGTTCAGGTTCATCCGTTTCCTGGACAGGCACGGAAGAGTGCCCTACGATTTCGTTAAAAAGGATCCCAACTACGCTTCTGCGTTCATAACCAATCTGGGATCTATTCATCTTAAATCAGGATATCACCACCTGAGCAACTGGGGGACCACATCCCTGTTCGTCATAATCGGCGAGAGGAAGATGAAGCCTTTCTTCGACGAGAAGGGCAACGTGACCATGAAGATGGTCAACGACATAGGCCTCACCATCGATGAGAGAATAGCGGACGGCTTCTACTACGCCAAGTCCGTAAGGCTTCTCAAAAAACTGGCTGAGAATCCTGAACTGTTGGAACTGAGAGCTGATGAGGAGGTTGAGTATTAAAATGGCTTTAGGTAAGAAAGAGGAAAAAGAAAACAAAACACAAGTGAAGACTCCCTGGATCAAGAATCTGGGTGCGGTTCCCGCTCATCTGGACTATTTCCAGGGATCTATGTACGACAAGGTAGCATATATCGCTGAACATTATCCCAACTATGTGGCCTATGACTTCATGGGCGGCAAGGTGAGATACAAGGATTTCAAGAAGAAGATAGATGACTGCGCCAGAGCTCTGGCTCTCATCGGCGTAAAGGAAGGCGAGGCAGTGACCATCTGCATGCCAAACACGCCCCAGGCCATCATAATGTTTTACGCAGTCAACAAGGTGGGAGGCATCGCCAACATGGTGCACCCGCTCTCCAGTGAAAAGGAGATCGAATTCTGCCTTAAGCTGAGCAAGTCCGTGGTCTGCCTCACTCTGGACCAGTTCTACGGAAAGTTCGCAAACATCCGCGAGAACGTAGTCCTGAGAAGCCTGATCCTCACATCCGTGAAGGACGTCCTTTCTCCCGTGAAGAGAAAGGGATACTACATCGTGGAGGGCAGAAAGGTGGCCAAGGTGCCAAAGACCGCAGAGGTCATCTGGTGGGAGAAGTTCCTTCTTGACGGAATGGCCTACAAGGGATCCAGCTACGTTCCCAGGAAGTCCGACGATCCTGCAGTGATCCTCTACTCCGGCGGAACCACAGGAACCCAGAAGGGTATCTCCCTGACCAACCTGAACTTCAATGCGCTGGCACAGCAGATCATCGCCACCAACCCCATGTTCAAGCCCGGTGACAAGATGCTTGCGGTCATGCCCGTGTTCCACGGCTTCGGCCTGGGCGTATCCATCCACTCCATGCTGGCCATGGGCGGAAGATGCATCCTGGTACCCAGATTCACAGCTGAGACCTACGCCAAGCTCATCAAGAAAAAGAAGCCCAACTTCATCGCGGGAGTGCCCACTCTTTACGAGGCGCTTCTCAGGATAAACACCCTGGACGGAGTGGGTCTGTCCTTCCTGAAGGGAGTGTTCTCCGGCGGAGACTCCCTGTCAGTGGAACTCAAGAAGAGGGTGGACAAGTTCCTAAAGGATCACGGCGCCACCATTCCCGTAAGAGAAGGCTACGGCACCACTGAGTGCGTTACGGCGTCCTGCCTGACGCCCTCTCACTGGTACAAGGAAGGCTCCATCGGACTTCCTTTCCCGGATACATATTACAAAATAGTCAAGCCCGGCACTGAGGAAGAGGTGCCCTACGGCAAGGAAGGCGAGATCTGCCTGGCAGGTCCCACCGTCATGAGAGGCTATCTCGACAATCCCGAGGAGACCGAGCAGACCCTGAGAGTCCACAAGGACGGTATGACCTGGGTCCACACCGGAGACCTGGGAATGATGGACGAGGACGGATTCGTCTACTTCAGACAGAGGCTCAAGAGAATGATCGTATCCTCCGGCTACAACGTCTATCCCTCACAGATAGAGAACGCTCTGGACGCTCATCCCCTGGTGCACATGAGCTGCGTCATCGGCGTTCCCGATCCCTACAGAGTCCAGAGGGTAGTGGCCTTCGTGGTGCTCAAGCCCGGCGTCACCGTCTCCGAGGACGAGGCCAGGGAAGAGATCAGGAAATATCTGGAGAAGCACGTGGCCAAGTACGAAATGCCCAGAGAGATCAATTTCAGGAAGGACCTTCCCAAGACACTGGTAGGCAAGGTGGCCTACAGGAAACTGGAAGAGGAAGTTCTCAAGGAATACGCCGCAAAAAATAAGAATGCTGAGGACAGCACGAAATAAGACATGGATTACGAAAGATTAGCTGAGATTCTTTTTCCGGAACATCTGGAGTCTCCGGAATACTATGAAACCATATACCCCCTGCGTGACCTCCCCGAAGGAGCAAAGGTGACCAGGCTGGGGCCTTCACCTACGGGCTTCATTCACCTGGGGAACCTTTACGGAGCCTTCGTTGACGAGAGACTGGCCCACCAGTCCGGCGGAGTGTTTTTCCTGAGAATAGAGGACACGGATGACAAGCGTCAGGTGGAAGGCGCAGTGGAGACCATCATCAACTCCCTGAGATTCTTCTCCATCAACTTCGATGAGGGAGCCGGGATCGACGGGGACACCGGAGATTACGGTGACTATACTCAGTCGAAGAGGGGACCCATCTACAGGGCCTTCGCCAAGAGACTGGTGGCTGAGGGCAAGGCTTATCCCTGCTTCCTTACAGAGGAAGAGATCGCTGAGATCAGGGAGAAACAGCAGGAACTCAAGGTAAACCCCGGCATCTACGGCAAGTGGGCCCGCTCCAGAGAACTTACTCTGGAGGAGATCCATAAAAAGGTGAACATGGGTGAGGAATTCGTCATCCGTCTCAAGTCTGACGGAGACCTTTCAAAGCCCGAGGATCAGATCAGAAGGATCAGTGTGAAGGATGCCATAAGAGGTGAACTGTCCATGCCTGAGAATGATCAGGACGTGGTCATCCTGAAGAAGACAGGCATCCCCACCTATCACTTTGCTCACGTCATAGACGACCATCTCATGAGGACCACACATGTGGTGAGAGGCGCGGAATGGCTTCCGTCCCTTCCGATCCACGTGGAGCTCTTCGAGAAACTGGGCTGGGAGCCTCCCATCTACTGCCATACCGCACAGCTCATGAAGCTGGACGAGGAGGGCAACAAGAGGAACCTCTCCAAGAGGCTGGATCCTGAGCTGAGCCTGGACTACTACAGGCGCGAAGGTTACCATCCAAAGGCCGTCAGAGAGTATCTCCTCACCATTCTGAACTCCAACTTCGAGGAGTGGAGGATCGCAAACCCCGACGCTGACGTGGACGAATTCCAGTTCACCCTGGAAAAGATGTCCAACTCCGGCGCGCTCTTCGATCTCAACAAACTGAACGACGTTTCCAAGGAGGTGCTCCTCAAGGTGCCCGCTTCTGAGATCTACGATTTCCTCAGAGCCTGGGCGGACGAGTTCAGACCTGACGATCAGGCGGTACAGACCATGCTGGCTGACAGAGCCTACATGGAAAGAGTGCTGGACATCGGACGGAACGCCGAGAGGAATCCCAGGAAGGACCACATCTTCGCAAGACAGATGATGGAGAACCTGACCTACTTCTTCGACGAGACCTTCCAGATCACCGATCCCATGCCGGAAGAGGTGGTGAACGCAGGCGACGTAAGGGTCATCCTCGAGAAGTACCTGGCGACCTATGACCACTCCGATGACAACGAGACCTGGTTCAACAAGATCAGAGAGATCACCGATGAGCTGGGATACGCAGTGAAGCCCAAGGACTACAAGAAACACCCCGAGGATTACAAGGGACACGTGGGGCACGTCTCCACGGTCATCAGAGTTGCCCTCATGGGAAGACAGCAGAGCCCGGACGTCTGGGAGATCCAGCAGATCCTGGGAGAAGACAGGGTGAGGGCGAGACTCAACAGATATCTGGAGACCATCGCCTGAACAAAAAATAAGATTTAAGGTTAATTCAAAGTGCTTTCTTACATCAGCTTACAATTCCTCATATTCATCGCAGCATTTTTTGCGCTGTATTTCGCCGTACCCGGCGTCAGAGCGAAACAGGCTGTCATCCTTATCGGCAACCTGGTGTTCTACAGGTATGCGGGCGGTCTCAACGCGCTGTGTTTTGTGGTGCTCGCTTCCCTTGTGGCCTATGGGGCAGGCAGGCTGATGGAGAGAGTGTACGCAGATTTTATATTAAAGTCAGAGGGCCTGGAATATAAGGACAGGATGAGCCTTCTCTCGGAATACAAGAAAAAGACCATCAGATTCGTGATCCTGGGGCTGATCGTGATCATCGGGATCATGATCTACACCAAAGCAGGCCGCATGGCAGGCTGGAACAGCGTGGAGTCGGTGCTTCAGATAAGACCGCTCAGGAGCTATCTGGCTCCCCTGGGAGTGTCTTACTATTCGCTGTCCCTCACCGGATACCTGCTGGACGTGTACTGGAGGAAGGCGGAGGCTGAGCACAACTATCTTAAGCTTTTGCTTTGCACCTCGTATTTCCCCACCATCATCCAGGGACCCATCATGAAGTATCCCGGGCTCATCAGACAGTTCGACGAGCTGCCGGGCTTCGACTTCAGACGGGTGCGCTTCGGTCTCCAGCTGGCTCTCTATGGACTGA
>JAEEOX010000055.1 GCA_016284485.1 Bacillota bacterium
GAGAGATCTTCGGTATCGTCCTGATCTCCGCAGCCGTCATACTGGCCCAGCTTCCGCCCTTGAGCGACATCCGGGAAAAGCTCAGCGGGAAGCACTGAACATCATAGTTTACTTACGAATGCATCAGGCTCTTCATAGGGCCTGTTTTGTTTTATTCCGGTCTCCACCATGGTGAGGGTGCCCTTGTAGGCGGTGAGTCCCCTTCTCAGGTGTTTGTTGTCCTTGAGGGCCTGCACCACTCCCTTGTCCGCCACTTCCAGCGCAAAGGGAAGGCTGTCGTTGGAGAATCTCACTGACGAAGTCCTGGAAAATGCGGAGGGAATGTTGTCCACGCAGTAGTGGAGTATGCCTTCTTCATAGAATACGGGGTCATCGTGGGATGTGGACCTGCAGGTCTCCACCGCTCCTGCATCGTCGCAGGCCACGTCGATGATCATGGCGCCCTTCTTCATGAGCTTCAGATCCTCTCTGTAGATCAGGTGGTCCGTCCGTGTTTTGTCCCAGAGAATGCAGTTGATCAGCACGTCGGAATCCTTCAGGCACTTAAGGATGTTGGCCCTGTTGGAATACATGAAGGAAACATTGGGGGGAAATACCGCCTTGGCGGCTTCCATGGCCTTGAAGTTCACATCCAGTACTCTCACCTTGTTGCCGAAGGCCGAGGCAAGCTCCGCAGCTCCCTTTCCGGTATATCCGCATCCGATGATGGATATTATGGGCTGGTCGTCTCCCGCCACGTTGGCCAGAAGCAGTCCGGGACCGCCGTGTACCGACTGAGCGTAGTAAAGCGCGGCCAGGAAACCGCCCTTCCCTGCCAGTTCTCCCATGTTGGCAACCAGAGGCCATCTCTTCATAGGATCGTCGGATGACACGTCCTCCAGAGCGATGGCCACGCAGCCTGACTCCAGAAGCTTGTCTGTCTGCTCTCTGTGGGAGTTTGAGTGGATGTAGGTCATTATGATCTGATCATCTCTCAGATACTGATACTCAGGCGGAAGGATCTCCTTCACCTTGTAGATCAGCTCAGCCGTGTTCCAGACTTCCGCTGCGGTGTCCGTCACCACTGCTCCGGCCTCCCGGTATTCCTCATCGCTGTATCCGGAGCCTTCACCGGCGCCGGTCTCGATGTAGACCTGGTGTCCGTGGCTTATGAATTCCGGAACGTTGGACGGAATTATGGCGACTCTGTTCTCGCTGTTTTTGATCTCTTTTACGATTCCGACTTTCATTTTATTTCTCCTTATCTTTGATGCCCAGGGTGCTCAGCGGATTGGCGCTGTACCTGCATCCGCAGCATCCCAGATCATTAATTCTTCTCTCCCTGAGAGCCTCTCCCACTCTCAGCACTGCCCCCACCATCTCATCCAGGGTGACGGCGGTATCGATGCCCAGCACACCATAGTTGGCGCAGACCCCTGCCACGGATACCGAAGCGATGTTCCTTATGAAGCAGGGCACCTGAGGATAGCCCTCTATGGGGTCGCAGACCTGCCCAAGCAGGTACTGCATGCCCAGGACTGCGGCTCTCTCTACGGCCTTCGGGTCTTTTGTAATGAAAGAGGCCAGAGCGGCCGACGCCTGGGATGTGGCTATGCCCACCTCAGCCTGGCAGCCCAGAGCTCCGTGGTAGTGGGTGGGATAGTAGAAGACGCCTATAAGGCCTGCGGTGAGCAGAGCCTTCACCTCGTCCTCGCGTGATTTGCCCAGTGCCCTGGCAGCCGAGCTTATGGCTGCGGGGATCACCCCTGAGGCGCCTCCAGTAGGCATGCAGACAATGATTCCGTGGGCGTTGGAGTATTCCACCATGGCCAGAGCCTGAAGTCCTCCCAGATGTCCGAAGCCCATGGGCAAAAGATCCACGCTGCCCAGTTTCTCCTTGATCTCCGGTGCCTTGGCCACAGTCATGCCCTCGAAGCTGACTCCCGGTTCCAGACCCCTTTCTATGGCTCTGTAAGCCGTTTCCAGCGTGTTTTCCGCCACTTTGAGGACTTGGTCCGCGCCGAGTCCCGTAAGGCTCATTTCGTAATCTACGGCCGCCTCCCAGAGCTCCTTGCCATTGTTCTCTGCGTACTCCAGCATCCCCTGGCTGGTTGTGAACACCGGGACGGCGTCAGGGTCCGTGTGAAGCGGATAGACGGAAGGAACAGTTCTCGCGCCTTCGCACCCGGGGATCTCGATCTCCTCTTCACATATTCCCTTTATCTCAAAGGGCTTGCCGTTGATCTCGTCTATGAGGATCTCCCCTCCTCCCAGGGAGATGCCTCTGAGGGTCAGGGTCTCCTTTTCCGAAGACACTTTCACCAGGGCCAGCTCCGTGGGAAATGCGGGCACATCCTCACTGAAGATGAACTCATATTTAAGACCTCTCTTCTCAGCCTCGCCGTAGACCAGGCCAAGGTCGTCCTCTATGAGGTCTCTTCCCAGGATCCCCGAGAGAAGCCCCTTGTCGCTTTCCATGTTGTAGAAGGTGGCGAAGTAGCCGCCTCCCGTGCTCATCCTTACCTCCAGCTCCATGGGCTCCCCGTCCAGAAGACTGCGGGCGATGGTGCCTATTCTAAAGGGTCCCACAGTATTGGA
>JAEEOX010000056.1 GCA_016284485.1 Bacillota bacterium
CACGAAATCTCCCGGTTCAGGCTTGATTCCGGTGATCTTCTCCACCACGCGGGCGTAGTCTCCGTCCGGGACGAAGCATATATCCTGACTGTCCGGCTTGTTGGCGTTCCTGAAGCCATGGCCCTCAGCGATCTCCCTGGCCTCCTTCTTGGTGAGTTCTCCCAGCGGGAACAGGGTGTGCGCCAGTTTTTCCTGGGTGAGGCCGTAGAGAACGTAGCTCTGATCCTTGGACTCGTCCAGAGCCTTCTTAAGGACATATCTGTCCCCTTCCCTCTGTATCCTGGCGTAGTGCCCGGTGACTACATAATCGCATCCCAGAACTTCCGCTCTCTCGTGGAGCTTCCCGAACTTGAGATAGTTGTTGCAGTCGATGCAGGGATTGGGAGTCTCGCCTCTCTCGTAGCAGGAGGCAAACTTGCCCATGACCTTGTCTCTGAACTCATCCTTGTAATTAAAGACATAAAAAGGCATGCCCAGGCGTCTTGCGACGCTTCTGGCATCCTCGGCATCGTCCAGGCTGCAGCAGGTCCTGCTGTCCTCCGGCTTCAGATCCGTATCCTCCGCCTCGTAAAGTTTCATGGTGCAGCCTATACAGTCTATTCCCTTTTCTTTTGTAAGAAGAGCGGCGACGCTGGAATCAACACCGCCGCTCATCGCAATCAATGCCTTCATGAGCCTTTATTCAAACCACTCTTTGATCTTCCTTGCGAAGCTGGAGCGGGACTGGTAGCATCCCTCGTCAACTTCCTGAGCCATGGCCTCGATGGCCTTCTTCTGCTTGCCGTTGAGCCTTGTGGGTATCTCAAGGTTAACTGTGACGTAAAGATCTCCCTTGTCATCGCGCTTCAGGTACTTGATGCCCTTGTTCTTGAGCCTGAACTTGGTTCCGGGCTGAGTGCCTGCGGGGATCTTGTATTTCACCTTGCCGTCCAGGGTGGGAACCGTTATCTCGGCGCCCAGAGCTGCCTGGTCGAAGCTGATGGGTATGTCAAGATAGAGGTCCGCCCCGTTTCTCCTGAACATCTGGTGAGGCTTGACGTTGAGGACCAGATAAAGGTCTCCTGCAGAACCTCCGTTATATCCGGGCTCACCCTGCCCTCTGATGGGGATCACCGACTCGTTGTCCACTCCTGCCGGAATGTCCACGGTGATGGATACCTTCTTCCTGACACGTCCTGAGCCTCCGCAGTCAGAGCATGGTGTGTCGATGACCTTGCCGGATCCTCCGCACTGGTCGCAGGTGTTCACTGTCTGGAACTGCCCGAAAGGTGTTCTCTGAGTGGTGGCCACCTGACCCGAACCGCCGCACTTGGGGCAGGTGCTCTTAGATGTGCCCGGTTTTGCTCCGTCTCCTTTGCAGGTGGAGCAGGTCACGTTCTTGGTGAGGGTTATGGTCTTTTTGCATCCGAAAGCAGCCTCCTCAAAGGTTATGGCTATAGCCTTCTGAAGGTCTCTGCCCTTTCTGGGCTGGTTGGCGCGGCGGGACTGGCTCTGGCCGCCGAAGCCTCCGAACATATCGAAGATATCCTCGAAGCCTCCGAATCCCTGACCGAATCCGCCGAATCCGCCGAAGCCGCCGAAGCCCTGACCGCCGCCGCCGAAGCCGGCGTTGGGGTCTACGCCCGCGAAGCCGAATCTGTCATATTTTGATTTTTTGTCAGCGTTGGAGAGCACTGAATAGGCCTCGTTGACCTCCTTGAAGTTCTCTTCCGCCGTCTTGTCCCCGGGATTCCTGTCCGGATGATACTTCATCGCCAGCTTCCTGTAAGCCTTCTTGATGTCGTCATCGGACGCACCCTTCTTCAATCCCAGGACTTCATAATAATCACGCTTTTCTGCCATTATTGAATAACTTCTTTCAATTTCAAAGCTTCAAGGGGGACGATACCCCCTTGAAGCCGTTATTTTTGGGTATGTTTATCAGTCAACTACGGTGTAGTCAGCGTCCACGACGTTGTCGTCCTTGGGCTGCTCCTGAGTTCCCTGATCCTGTCCGCCCATGTTCTGACCACCCATGTCAGGGCCGGACTGATACTGCTGATACTGATTCTGCTGAGCCTGCTGGTTCTGCTGAGCAGCCTGCTCGTAGAGTCTGGTGGAGATGATGTGGAACTTCTCTGTGAGAGCCTCAGTCTTCTCCTTGATCTGCTCTGCGGTACCGTTATTGAGTACTGCGCTGAGCTGATCCTTGGCATCTGTGATCTCCTGCTTCTCAGAGTCTGTAAGCTTGCCTTCCAGATCCTTCAGTGATCTCTCTGTATCGTAGATGAGAGCTTCTGCCTTGTTTCTGAGTTCAACTTCCTCTGCTCTCAGCTTGTCTTCCTGAGCATACTGCTCTGCTTCCTTGACCTTTCTCTGGATCTCTTCCTCTGAAAGGTTGGTGGAGGAAGTGATAGTGATCCTCTGCTCCTTGCCCGTTCCCATATCCTTTGCGGAAACGTTCACGATACCGTTGGCGTCGATATCGAAGGTAACTTCGATCTGAGGTATTCCACGGGGAGCCGGAGCGATTCCTGTAAGCTGGAATCTGCCCAGTGTGGTGTTGCCGGCTGCCATGGGTCTCTCACCCTGCATTACGTGAATGTCCACTGCGGTCTGTTTGTCGGCTGCTGTGGAGAAGATCTGTTACGGCTTGT
>JAEEOX010000001.1 GCA_016284485.1 Bacillota bacterium
CACGCCGCCTGAGACGAACGCGTCGTTCTTGATGAACCGCATCCTGGGATCCGGCACTATGACGCCGTTCTCGTCCTCCTCAGCGTACAAAAGATCCAGACTCTTCTGTGACATCCACCAGAGATCGTGATTTCCCTTGAAGAACACCTTGGTTCCCGGAAGTTCCCTCAGGTGATCCAGGTCTCTCTTGGCGTCCTCCAGTTTCATGCCCCAGGAGATGTCTCCCGCAACGATGATGCAGTCATCATCTGCCACCGTCTCTGTCCATTTCTTCTTAAGTTTTTGCCAGTGATCGTCCCAGATCGGGCCGAAGACCGACATGGGCTTCTGCATGACCCCCTCCTCGTCGAAGGACAGATGAGGGTCAGCGATCGCAAAAAATCTCATTCTGTATATTTTCCTGTATCAATTATCTTCGTCTTCGCCGTCCCCGTAAAGGGCTTCCATGATCAGAGGCTCCTCATCCTTATCCCCGTGGCTCCAGGCCTCAACGGACCTGAGTTTCCTCTCTATGGCTCTGGTCCTGGCTCCCACCAGCTTATCCAGATCCTCGTCGGCCTGTCTCAGCCTCTTCCTGGTGCTGGACAGTACGTCTGAAAAGTTGGCGAACTCTGTCTTCACTGCACCGAGGATCTCCCAGACCTCGCTGGAATGCTTCTCTATGGCCAGGGTCCTGAAGCCCATCTGAAGGCTGTTCAGGAGAGCCGCCATGGTGGCGGGGCCTGCAATATTCACGTGATAGTCCCTCTGCAGGACCTCTATCATTCCCCTGTTCACCACCTCGGAGTAAAGTCCCTCAAAGGGGAGGAACATCACTGCGAAATCCGTGGTATACGGAGGTGCGATGTACTTGTCTGCTATGTCTTTTGCTTCGGCCTTTATGACCTGCTCCAGAGCCTTCCATGCAGCATCAAGAAGCTCCTTGTTGCCGCTTTCGGAGGCGTCTCTCAGTTTGGCGTATCTCTCTCCCGGAAACTTGGAGTCTATGGGAAGGTACACCGGTCTTTCTCCGTCTCCCGGAAGCTTCACCGCGAATTCCACCCTGTCGGAGGAGCCAGGTCTGGTGGCTATGTTCTCGGCATACTGGTCCGTGGAAAGTATTTCTCTTAAGATCGCTCCCAGCTGAACTTCTCCCAGAGTACCTCTGGTCTTCACGTTGGAGAGCACTTTCTTAAGGTCTCCCACCCCCTGGGCCAGAGTCTGCATCTCACCCAGACCCCTGTAGACCTGCTCCAGCCGGTCGCTTACCTGGCTGAAAGAGTTGGTCAGCCTGTCATCCAGGGTCTTCTGAAGCTTCTCATCCACTGTCTGCCGCATCTTCTCAAGGCTGGACTCGTTCTGGATGGCCATGTCAGAGATCCTGCGGTTCATGTCAGACAGTCTGGCGTCCATCAGCTCGCCGGTCCTGTTGCCCACTTCCGTGTATGACCTTGAAAGTACGTCCAGTTCTCTGGAGAGGCCCCTGTTCGAGATGATGAGAGCGATGATGGCTACGAGACCTGCCACCACAATGATCATTACCAGAACTAAAAGTGTATTCGTATCCAGACTGTTCATAATGTTTTCCATGTTATCCCCTCTTCCAATCTCCCCTTTGAAAAGCTGTCCGTCCGTGGTCCGGCCACGTTTGCGGTCAACTTTTCACAAATACATCATATCACTTTTGTGCGCTCAAATAAAGTGTTTAAATCGTGAAGCCCGCCATGACCTGAAAACTTTGCAAAAATGACCCGAAATCCCTTAAATTTCCCTTGCTTTTTAGGGATGCCCCATATATAATGATAGTCGCGAATTTATGTGCTCCGGTGTCTTTGACCCAAGACTCCGGGCCGAAAAAACGAAATAATATAAAGTGGGGTGAAAAATTCATGGCAAACATTAAATCCGCAAAGAAGAGAATTCAGGTAATCAACAAGAAGACAGCGACAAACAGAAGGATCAAGGGACATCTCAAGGACGTTCTCAAGAACTTCGACAACGCTCTCGCAGAGGGAAGCGTAGACAAGGCTGAAGAAACTTTCAGACTTGCTGAGAAGGAGCTCATGCAGGCAGCCGCTAAGGGAACTATTTCCAAGAATGCAGCTTCTCGTAAAACTTCAAGACTGGCCGGAAGACTCAACAACTTAAAGGCTGCAAAATAAGTCTCACCCGTCCCCACAACGCATAAGTTAAATGCGTAAGAATGAGCAACTGGCCCAGAGAATGTGTCTCCTCTGGGCTCATTTTTTTAGGAAGATATCATGGCTTTAGACGAAAGAAAGACATTACTATTAAAGAGATCTTCAGAGGAGAGCTCCTGCATCCCCCTCTGCGACTATGTGATCCATTATACTGCGGTGCAGCCCGTGTCCCGGAGACTCTCCGACGGAAGCATGATGTTCACCGGCGGCGAGACGGACGGAGACGTGGCGGATATAAGCACTCTCAGGCCGGACTCTCTGGCCTTCGAAGGCATATCTGCAGGATTCACCCATGAGACAGAGATGCTCACCGGCAAAGGACGCATTCTGGCGCCCCTTTCCGATCCCCTTCTGGGGGATCTCAAAGCCTCATGCAGCGCTAAGATCCTCACCTTTGACATGGAGGACGCAGACGCCAACTTCTTCGCTCAGAACATCAAAAAAAGCCCTTCAGGCTATACCTTCGAACTGGTTTACAGGCCCTCCGCCGATCTGGGATCCCGCATGATCAACAGATTCATCCCGGGCTACGACAAAAACCTTTTCGTAGGGGTCTCCATCGGATCTTCAGATCTCAATGACGTGCTGAACTCGGTCATAGCCTTCGGCTGTGTATCCCTGATGGGCATCGAGCCTCACCATGTGAGAACTGCCCTGCAAAGATACGCCTTCCCCTCCAGACCGAAGGAGATCAGGCAGGAGATCACCAGAGAAGACATCCTGGGCATGAGAGAGTTCGAGGAAGACTAGAACATAATATTCAAAAAAACAACCCCGTGTCTAACACGGGGTTTTCTTGTTCTATACCATTTTTTCAGGATCCACCCAGCTGTCGAAGTCCTCGTCGGAGACAAGTCCCAGAGACAGAGCAGCCTCTTTCAGCGTCGTCCCCTCCTTGTGGGCCTTCTTGGCGATACTGGCCGCGTTCTCATATCCGATGTGAGTGTTTAGCGCAGTGACCAGCATTAGACTCTTTCTCATGTTTTCGTCGATCTTTTCTCTGTTGGGTCTGAGTCCGTCCAGACAGTTCCCGGTAAATGAGGTCATGGCGTCTGCCAGAAGATTTGCGCTTTCGATGTAGTTGTAAGCAATGACCGGCATGAACACGTTGAGTTCGAAATTGCCCTGTGACGCTGCAAACCCTATGGCCGCATCGTTTCCCATGACCTGCACGCTGACCATGGTCAAAGCCTCGCACTGAGTGGGATTGACCTTGCCCGGCATGATGGAACTTCCCGGTTCGTTCTCTGGGATGATGAGCTCGCCTATGCCACACCTGGGCCCTGAAGCCAGGAATCTGATGTCATTGGCTATCTTCAGAAGATCCGCCGCCAGAGCCTTCATGGCGCCGTGGGAGTATACCATGCCATCCTTTGAAGTCAGGGAGTGGAACTTGTTTTCAGCGGTAACGTAGTCCGCTGAAAGCTCCGCACCGATAAAAGCTGCGGCAAGTTTGTCGAACCCTTTGGGAGCATTAAGACCTGTTCCCACCGCCGTAGCCCCGAGAGCCAGTTCTCTCAGCGGCCCCATGGTATCCCCTATCATCTTTTCAGCATGATCCAGCATGGATCTCCATCCGCTGATCTCCTGTCCCAAAGTGATGGGAACAGCATCCTGGAGATGGGTCCTCCCGGTCTTTATTATGCCGGCGTTCTCCTTCTCAAGCTCCAGAAGCTTGTCTCTCATGAGTGCCAGGGCGGGCAGCAGTTTTTTGCTCAGGACCTCATAGGCCGCTATGTGCATGGCCGTGGGATAGGTATCGTTGGAGCTCTGGGATTTGTTTACGTCATCATTGGGATGGAGCAGCTTCTTCGCCGCCAGTTCGTTGCCCCGGTTCGCCACCACCTCGTTAACGTTCATGTTGGACTGAGTACCGCTTCCCGTCTGATATACCACCAGCGGGAAATTATCGTCCAGTTCTCCCGACAGGATCTCACGGCAGACTTTCTCAATGATCCCGGCCTTTTCCTCAGTGAGTACGCCCAGTTCCAGATTTGCTTTCGCTGCAGCAAGCTTGAGCACCGCGAAAGCCCTTATTATCTCCATGGGCATCAGAGAATGGTCTCTTCCTATATCGAAGTTCTCCAGGCTCCTCTGAGTCTGGGCACCCCAGTATTTATCCGCAGGGACCCTGACCTCCCCCATGGTATCATGTTCTATTCTGTATTCCGGACTCGTCATTTCGCTCCCTCACCTTTCTCCCATGCGTCTCTGACGGCAGCCGCCACTCTCTTGACCACGATGGGATTGAACCCGTCGGGCAGCACGTACTCCGGTGACAGTTCATCATCCGGTACTGCTTCTGCGATGGCTCTTGCAGCCGCCTCCTTCATATCCTCTGTTATTCTTTTTGCTCTGCAGTCCAGAGCGCCTCTGAAGATCCCCGGGAAAGCCATTACGTTGTTCACCTGGTTTGGGAAGTCTGATCTTCCTGTTCCGACCACGTATGCCCCGGCCTCCTTCGCAAGATCAGGCATTATCTCCGGGACCGGATTGGCCATGGCGAATACGATGGGATCTTTGGCCATTGAGCGGACCATGTCCTGGGTAACGAGGTTAGGCTTTGAAACGCCTATGAATATGTCCGCGCCCTTCATGGCTTCAGCCAGATCGCCCTTTAAATTGTCCTTGTTGGTGATCTTTGCCATCTTTTCCTGTTCGGGATTGTTGGATGGCGCTCCTTCGTATACAGTGCCGTTTATGTCAACAAGTATGATATCGCCGATATGGAATCTCATCAGCATCTTTGCGATGGATATTCCTGCAGCTCCCGCACCGTTGATGACCACCCTGAGGTCCCCCGGAGTCCTTCCGCTGACCTTTATGGCATTGAGTATCCCTGCGGTCGCAATGATCGCCGTACCGTGCTGATCATCGTGGAAAACAGGTATGTCGCAGGTCTCTACAAGTCTCTGCTCTATCTCAAAACACCGGGGAGCGGAGATATCCTCCAGATTGATGCCGCCAAAACTTTTGGAGATCAGCTGCACGGTCTTCACTATCTCGTCGGGATCCTTTGAGTCTATAAGGATCGGCACTGCGTCCACGCCCGCAAAAGTCTTGAAGAGCGCACATTTGCCTTCCATTACCGGCATGGCAGCTGAGGGACCGATGTCTCCCAGACCCAGTACTGCGGTACCGTCCGTTATTACAGCCACTGTGTTGCCCTTTCCCGTGTAGACATATGCCAGATCCTCGTCCTTCTCAATTTCAAGACAAGGCGCTGCGACTCCGGGCGTATAGGCTATGGACAGTTCGCCTTTATTGGTGATGGTCGCCTTGCTTTCAATGCTCAGTTTTCCTCTCCATTCAGCATGTTTTTCAAGAGCCACTTTATTAAGATCCATTATATTCTTCCTCCGTGTTAAATCTATATTTGTGTTCCCATGAGCAACGATTCCTGTCGGTCAGATTATTTCCTCAAAAAGTTTCCAGGTTTTCGGGGGTCTCGGACTGTATTCCAGAGATTCAAGAAATTCCTCATTCATGTGGATACCGAGGCCCGGTCCATCAGGCAATTCCAGATATCCATCCTTCAC
>JAEEOX010000010.1 GCA_016284485.1 Bacillota bacterium
AAACTCTTAATTAAATGTTTATCCAAATCACTTTCGTGACTTAAATTCGAGTTTTCACTCAAGACTTAGGAACGCTTGCGCATTCATTAATTCGTTTTCAGAATTATCGTCTTTTTTAGAAATTGTCGGAAACTATCGCATAATCTTGACAGATTAGTTTGATTGTTTCATATACTTACAAAATTCTTACACTATGAAGTTTTCAAGGTTCAGACACGCCTTACGCGCGGCTGTCTTTTCGCGACAGCTTTTACAGATTACCACCCTTCTCTCTTAATGTCAAGGGGGTTTTTTAAAAAAGTTTCAAGAATTTTTTGACCCCTTTTCAGACCTGTTCCGGGGCCGTTGATACCCCTTTCAAGCTGTGGTATAATGCCTTTTGATAAAGGAATCAACTGCACAAAATAGAGGAATCACATGAGAATAGACAAGTATCTTAAAAACTCCAGACTCATCAAAAGACGTTCCGTGGCCAAGGAGGCCTGCGACACCGGACGGGTCTCCATCAACGGCAAGATCGCCAAGGCCGGCTCCGAAGTCAGCGTGGGCGACGTGATCCACATCGAGTTCGGAAACGGCAGCGTAACGGCCCGTGTAACGGACATCATCGACTCAGCCAGGAAGGAGACCGCCTCCCTGATGTATGAGATAATCGAATAGGGTCTGCCGCCGGATAACAAAAGAAGGAGGACGCACACCGTCTCTCCTTCTATTTTTGTTTTTTGTACTGTAATGTGCTCTACCCTCTCACGAACTTGCCGGCGATCCTGGCAAGCTTGTCGCCCTTGGGAAGCTTTCTCAGTTCATCCAGGGAGATTGCCTTGAAGGCAAACACCGCGATTACGTATACCAAGACGGCTATGCATATGGCCAGGAGACAGCAGATCGAGTTCTTGCCGAGGATCATCATGAGTACCATGTATGAGACCCTTGCGCTTACTCCCATGACGAGAGAGGCAAGCAGAGGCTTGACGTAGGTGTCTTTGAAGTCGAACTCCACCGGGAAGCTCTTCTTCAGATCCCTCATGCACAGATATGAGCCCAGGGCGCAAAACACTATGGTCCCCACTGAAGCTCCGTTGACGTTGATGGGACGGATGCCTACCAGAAGGAAGGTTAGCAGCACCTTGAACACTGCGCCTATTGCCATGTTCTTCACCGGCATCATCTGCTTGTTGATGCCCTGAAGGATGCCTGTAAGGGTCACCAGCGGTCCCTCGAAGACGTTGGTGATGGACATTATGGCGAACACGAGAGCCGTGCTCTTCACTTCCTCTGCCTGCATGGGGTACAGCAGGAGCAGTATGGGATATGCCAGCGCGATCATTCCCACGGTACACGGGAATGACAGGAGCATGGTGGCTCTCATGGAGAACTGCATGTTTTCCCTGACGCTGTCGTAATTCTTCACCTTGTAGCCCGCAGCGATGGCGGGAACCAGACTCATGACTATGGCCTGAGTCAGCACCTGAGGCATTCCCACCAGGGACGCGCAGTATCCGCCCAGTTTGCCGAAGAGCACTCTGGACTCGGTCAGTGTGAATCCCACCGCCTGAAGCCTTCTCATTACGATCATGGAGTCGATGGCGTTCACCAGCGGATAGATGCAGGCGCCGATGGTGATGGGGATGGAGATGATCAGGATCTCCTTGACGATATCCTGCCAGGGCTCCACCACTGCCAGGGATCTGTGCCTTGCTATCTGGCTGAAGATCACCCTTCTGTTGAGAAGATAGATGACCACCGCAACCGTGAGGCCTGCCGCAGCCCCCGCGGTGCCGCCGAAGATGGCGCTGGCAGAGACCTTATCGTAGCCGGTGCCGGCTTTTATGAGATAATAGCTGAGAGACAGTCCCATAATGACCCTGACCAGCTGTTCCATGATCTGGGAGACCGCTGTGGGATTCATGTTCTGTCTTCCCTGGAAATATCCTCTGTAGGCTCCCATGACGGGTACCAGGAAAAGCGAAGGAGCTATGGCCTGGAGGGCATGTTTTGTGCCGGGGTTCTTGAGAAGTGAGCTGTCGATGAAGTCAGCCCCGAAGAAAACGATGGCCATGGAGATGCCTCCGATGACGGCCATTACTCCCACGGAAACGTTGAACACCTTCTGGGCTCCCGCATAGTTCTTGACGGAAGTGCGCTCGGATATCATCCTGGATATTGCCACAGGTATGCCTGCCAGCGATATCAGTAGGAAGAAACTGTATATGGGGTATACGGAACTGTAATAGGACATTCCTTCCGCCCCGATCCAGTTGGTCAGAGGAATACGGAAGAAAACTCCCATCACCTTAACTATTATTCCGGCTATGCCCAGGATGGCCGCCCCTTTTAAAAAGCTGTTGTTTTTCTGCTGCATGTTTATCTGTTGTAGTCCCCTGTTCAAAGCTGACTCAGGATGTAATCCACGGATCTCTTTACTTCGTAGGCTGTCTTCTCTACGTCTATGTCGCGGTATTCTCCGTTCTCATAGAGCACGACTCCGTCCGCCACTGTCATGACCACGTCGGAACCGGACATTGAATAGACCAGGTTCGTGAGCATGTCGTAGACAGGATACATGTTGGGTCCGGAAATGTCCAGAAGGATCAGATCCGCATCGAATCCCTCCTTCAGGAGTCCCGTGTTGGTCCTTCCCTGTGCCAGAGCCCCTCCTCTGGTGGCAGCGTAAAGTGTCTCTCTGGGGGTCACCGCAGTGGGATCTCCGAAGGTCAGTTTCGGAAGAAGTGCGAAGAGCTTCATCTCCTCGAAGAAGTTCAGCGAATTATTGGAGGCCACGGAATCCGTGCCGATGGCCACGTTGATCCCCTCTTTCAAAAATCTGGGAACGTTGGCCGAGCCGGAAGCCAGTTTCATGTTGGATGCGGTGTTCACCGCAACGCTGGCTCCCCTCTCCTTAAGGATCTCGTAATCCTCGTCCTCCAGCCACACGCAGTGTGCCGCCAGCACCTTGGTGTCGAAAGCTCCCAGGTCTCTGAAGAACTGTACGGGAGTCTTACCGTGTCTGGCCTTGCACTCCTCATGCTCTTTCTTTGTCTCAGAGATATGGATGTGCATGATGGCGTCGTGCTCCGCCGCAAACTCCGATATGGCTTTGACGGCCACGGGGGTCGCGGTGTACTCCGCGTGGATACCTGTATCGATCCTGATCCTGCCCTCCTCGATGCCGTCATATGCGGTGAAGGTCCTCTTCACCTCCTTGAATCTGGGAGACTGCCACGGATCCGAATCATCGAAGTGGGCTATGGCTCTTGAGATGTTGGCCTTGCAGCCCGCGGTCACCACAGCTTCCACCATGTCGTCCACGAAGAAATACATGTCTGAGTGCGATACTATGCCGAACTTCAGGCCTTCAGCCATATTGAGGAGGGTCCCCCAGTACACTGCCCTGCCGTTCAGTTTGTCCTCAAAAGGAAAGATCTTCTTGTTGAGCCAGTCCTGGAGAAGCATGTTCTCGCCGTAGCCTCTGAGGAGGGTCATGGGCGAATGCCCGTGGGCGTTGAAGAAGGCGGACATGAGAAGCCGTCCCTTTCCTTCCACCACCCTGCCGTAGTCCTCAGCAGGTTCCTCGGCTCCGATGTAAGCGATCCTGGAGCCCCTGGTACCGACGTACCTGTGCTCCTCCACCTCAAAATATTCATTTAGGATAGTAACATCTCTGAAAAGCATATCTTCTCCCTTTATAACCAATATATTATATCATACGGTCTTTTTGTTTTCCACGAGTATTTCCAGAAGCTCTGCCACGCTCTCAATATCTGTGCCTATCTGAGTGGTAAGACGTATGAACGGGTGAGTACCCATGTGCGCAAAGAATTTCTCCTTGAAACGGTCCTGGGCGTTCAGTATGCCGTAGGCAGTGATGTTGTTCACATCTCTGAAGTCCAGGATGTATTTCCTGGTGTTTTTTGCGCCGTTCAGTTTCTTCAGGGCCATGGGCGAAAGCTTCAGATCTCTGGGATCGTTCTTGTCCACGCGGATCTTTTCGATACCCATGATCTCGGACATATACCTTATATATGATATCATCATCAGGTCCGAAGCCTGTCTGGGCATATCCCCGAAGCGGTCGGTGAACTCGTCGGTAAGATCCTCGATGTCCTCCCTGGAGGTCACTCCGGAAATCTTCTTGTACATCTCCAGCTTCAGATTCTCGTCGGATATGTACGTGTCGGGAATGTAGGCGGACACGGGGAACTCCATGGTGGACTCCTCGCGGTCGTCTGTTACGATCTCACCCTTCAGGGCCCTCACGGCGTTGTCCACCATCTTGCAGTAAAGCTCGTATCCGATGCTGGCGATGTGCCCCGACTGAGCGGTGCCCAGCATGTTGCCGGCTCCTCTTATCTCCAGGTCCTTCATGGCCACCTTGAAGCCTGCACCGAATTCGGTGAACTCCCTGATGGCCCTGAGCCTCTTCTCCTGAGACTCCGTCAGGGACTTGTCTTTCTTGTACATGAGGTAGCAGTAGGCAAGCCTGGTGGATCTCCCCACCCTTCCTCTCATCTGGTAGAGCTGGGATAGTCCGTATCTCTCAGAGTCAAGTATCAGCATGGTGTTGGCGTTGGGTATGTCCAGGCCGGACTCGATTATGGACGTAGATACCAGAACGTCAGCCTCCCGGTCGATGAACTTCATCATCACGTCCTCCAGGGCGGTCTCGTTCATCTGCCCGTGAGCAGTGAGTACTCTGGCCTCGGGCACCAGTTCTCTGATCTTGTCGGCGACTCTGGAAAGCCCCCTCACCCTGTTATATACGCAAAACACCTGACCGCCGCGGCCCATCTCCCTCTCGATGACTTCCCTCACCACGCTGTCATCCTCTTCCATGACGTAGGTCCTCACCGGATATCTCTCCTCCGGCGGCTCCTCGATGAAGCTGACGTCCTTGATGCCCGTCAGGGACATGTTGAGGGTCCTGGGTATGGGTGTGGCTGACAGGGTCAGCACGTCCACGTTGGCCTTGAGTTTTTTGAGAGCCTCCTTGTGGTCCACTCCGAAGCGCTGCTCCTCGTCCACCACCAGAAGTCCCAGGTCCTTGAACCTGATATCCTGTGAGAGAAGTCTGTGGGTGCCTATGACCAGGTCCACCTCTCCCCTGGCCAGCTTCTCCACGGTGACTTTCTGCTGGGAAGCCGTCCTGAATCTGGACAAAACATCCACCTTGAAGGGATACTTCTCGAATCTTTCCTTCAATGTATAGTAGTGCTGGTTGGCCAGTATGGTGGTGGGCACCAGAAGCGCGGCCTGCTTGCCTCCCGCGAGACACTTGAAGATCGCCCTGGCCGCCACCTCGGTCTTGCCGAAGCCTACGTCGCCCAGAAGCAGTCTGTCCATGCTGGGATGGCTCTCCATGTCCTGCTTGATCTCTTCGGTGGCCTTGAGCTGATCGTCGGTCTCCTCGAAGGGAAAGTCCTCTTCGAACTCTCTCTGCCAGGGGGTGTCCTCCGGGAAAGCATAGCCCGGCTTCACCTGTCTTCTGGCGTAGAGTTCTATCAGATCCTCCGCCATGACAGCGATGGCCTGCCTTGCCTTCTGCTTGGTGGCCTTCCATTCTCCTCCGGAAAGCTTGTTGATCCTGGGCTCTCCGTCTTCGTTTCCTATGTATTTCTGGACCAGGTCCATCTGCTCCACGGGAACGTAGAGCAGGTCCTTGCCCTGATAGCGGATCTTGATGTAATCCTTGATCTCGCCCTCGACTTTAAGCTTGTGTATTCCGTCGAACTTGCCGATACCATGGTTCTCGTGGACCACGTAATCGCCGATGGACAGCCCCGAGAAAGAGCTGAGCATCTGGTTCCTGGTGCGGGGCTTGCGTTTTTTGCTCTTCCTCTGGTGGCCGAAAATATCCGTGTCCGTGAGCCATACCTTCTTGTCGCTGCCAAGTTCTATGCCTCTGGTCAGGCTCCCGCTCAAAAAATTGATTCCCTTAAGGTCCTCCCTTTCGGCGAACTCTCTGAGGTTTGCCAGTCTTTCTTCCGAAGCGGATACGATGTTGACCCGGTACCCTCTCTTTATATAGGAAGATATCTCCGCGGACAGGACGTTCATCTTTCCCTCGAAGCTCATGGGCTGGCGGGAACGGATGTCATAGACCTTGTCGAAGTTTTCGATGCCCCTGACCCGTTTGGGGAAGGGTGTGAACACGGTGAGATCCCTCTCTCTGAAAAGCTTCAGGAGGTCCTCTGTGCCGGACAGGGATTCCCTGTCTCTGGGGACAGCAGTGCCCCTCTCCAGATTCAGGGTGAAGTCCGAAGCCTTCTCGCGGTCGGTGAGTTCCAGAGTCTCCAGTATCCTGTCCGGATCGTCCACAGCTATCAGCCCGTCGCTTCCCAGGTAATCCCAGATATATTCCGGCTCGGGATAGAAGTACTGAAGATAATGTCTGAGCACCGAGGTCTCCCCCTTCTCCATTATCCTCTCTTCGATCTCCGCAGCAGTCTGCCTGATCTTGTCAGGAAGTATCACAGCCATGTCGGGGTCTTTTTCCTGCCTCTCCACTTCGGCTGCGCGCTTCAGATACTCCTTCTTCAGTTCAGCCACTCCGGCCCTGAGAAAGTCTCGGTCTCCCGTGAGCTCCTCTGCAGGGCAGACGGTGACCGACCGCAGGTTCTCAAGGGATCTTTGGGTCTCGCTGTCGAAGGTCCTTACGGAGTCCACCTCGTCTCCAAAAAATTCGATCCTCACCGGGTCGTCCATGTCCGGCGGGAAAACATCCACCAGTCCGCCTCTTACGCTGAACTGGCCGGGTCCTTCCACCAGAGCATAGCGCTCATAGCCTATATCCGTCAGGGCAGAAGCTATGTCGCTGAAGGTCATCTCCTCCCCCACCCGGAAGGTCAGGTTCTTTTCCTCGTACTCCGAGTGCGGCGGAAGCTTCTTTATGGCACACGAAACAGGCGCCACCACCACGAGGGGTACCCCCCTTGACAGCGCCTGAAGCACTCTTGTTCTGTTTACGATGATGTCGCGGTTCTCAGCCTCCGACCAGGTGAAGAAACCATCTTCACCGTAGAGAGTCTGGATCTCCCTGTCCGGAAGGAAGAATCCCAGGTCCTGGGCCAGGTCTTTGGCTCTCTGATCTGTGGAAACGATGACCAGAGCCTGGCTGCGGTCCCTCAGGATGTCCGCCAGATAGGGAGAAACGCGGCTGTCACTCAGCCCGGCGTAATTTATCATTTCGCCTGTTCTTCTTCCTCTTCAGAAAGCTTCCTGAGCCTTCTGGGTTTGATGTTGAATTCCTGCATTGCGTGACCCACGCCGTTCAGGACTATGTCAGGGGCGGCTTCCGCCGCCTTGTTCAAAGCGTTCCAGAGGGGATCAGCTTCCTTCTCCGTGATACGGCCCGTAACGTAGTCTATGAGGTCGTCACGGTCATTGCCGCCGATACCTACTCTGATCCTTGGGAAGCCTTCGTCTCCCAGGCAGTAGATCACGTTCCTCATGCCGTTATGGGTGCCGGAGGAGCCGGAAGCCCTTATCCTTATGGTTCCCTGGGGAAGATCCAGATCGTCATAGATCACGATCAGGTGATCCATGGGTACCTTGTAGAAGTTCATCACTTCTCTCACCGCTTCCCCGGAAAGGTTCATGTAGGTCTGAGGCTTCACGAGAAGCACTTTCTCATCCCCTATCCTGCCCTCGCCCAGAAGGGCTCTGAACTTCAGTTTCCCGATGTCTATGCCGTACTTGTCGGCGATCAGATCCAGGGCCAGGAATCCCATATTATGACGAGTGCGCTCGTATTTTTTGCCCGGGTTGCCCAGGCCCACTATTATATACATCTCAATATACGCTCACGCTCCCGCGGTTGGGCGGGAGCATGAATCAAAACATTCTTATCAATATCAGTCAAAGAGAGCCGAAACGGAGCCGTTGGTGTGAACTCTGGTCATGGCCTCTGCGAAAAGCGGAGCAACGGAAAGCACCGTCATATTGTCCAGAGTCTTCTCCTCGGTAAGCGGGATGGTGTTCAGGAGCACCATCTCCTCGAACACTGAATTCTCGATCCTCTCGATGGCGGGGCCGGAGAGCACGGCGTGTGTGGCGCCTGCATAAACGCTCTTGGCTCCCAGATCCTTGATGGCCTTTGCGGCGTTGCAGATGGTTCCTGCAGTATCGATCATGTCATCGATGATGATGCAGTTCTTGCCCTCGATGTCTCCGATGATGTTCATGATCTCGGACTTGTTGGGCTCAGGACGTCTCTTGTCGATGATGGCGATGGGGCAGTTGAGAAGCTCAGCCACAGACCTTGCCCTGGTCACAGAGCCGTGGTCTGGAGATACTACGCACATATCCGGCAGTTCCTTCTTCTTGAAGTAATCCGCCAGGATCGGCATTCCCAGAAGATGGTCCACGGGAATGTTGAAATATCCCTGGATCTGATTGGCGTGAAGGTCCATGGTGATGACTCTGTCAGCGCCGGCTGCAACGATCAGATCCGCCACCAGCTTGGATGTGATGGGGTCTCTGGCCTTGGCCTTTCTGTCCTGACGTGCATATCCATAGTACGGGATTACAGCGTTGATCCTTCCGGCGGATGCCCTCTTCATGGCGTCTATCATGATCAGAAGCTCCATGAGGTTATCGTTCACCGGGTTGCAGGTGGACTGGATGATATAGCAGTCGACTCCTCTCACCGTCTCCCAAATATTCACGGAGATCTCTCCGTCGCTGAACTTCGTTACCGTAGCTTTTCCCAGGGGCTTGCCCATGATGCCGCTGATCTCTTCAGCGAGACCTACATTTGAATTACATGTAAAGATCTTGTAATCCGTGAATGCCTGACTGTTCAATTTGATCTACCTTGCCTTTCTTGTAACCAGATCGATAGTTTTTATTTGAGAGCACCAGACTTATTTCTGATACTTACCCTTCCAGAGACCTCTCTTGGCCACCCAGTTCTTCTTGACGTAAGCCCTGGAGCGCGCGATGTACAGCGAATCCGGCTCTACGTCCTCTGTGACCGTGGAACCTGCAGCTATGTAACTGCCCTCTCCCACGTGGACTGGAGACACCAGGTTGGAGTTGCATCCGATGAAGGCGTTGTCATCCACTGTGGAGCGGTGCTTGTTGGTACCGTCGTAGTTGACGAATACCACTCCGCAGCCCAGATTGATGCCTCTGCCGAGATCCGCATCACCGATGTAAGTCAGGTGGGATGCCTTGGTATTGTCGCCCAGAACTGCATTCTTGACCTCTACGAAGTCTCCTACCTTGCAGTTCTTGCCCACCTTGGAGCCCGGTCTCATGTAAGCGAAGGGACCCACCTCGGTCTCGTCGCCCACTTCGGACTTCAGGATGTATGAGCTCATGATCTTGACGCCGTCTCCGATGATGCTGTCCTCGATCCT
>JAEEOX010000057.1 GCA_016284485.1 Bacillota bacterium
CTGGGCGGAACACCTGCATTCCTTTGGAACCTGGCAGACTTCACTGAGATCATACCTACTCTCATCAACATTGTGGTAATCGTTATTCTGACACCTCAGTTCATGAAACTGTATAAGGACTATCAGGCACGTTACCTTGGAATAGGAAAGGTAGACCCGAACATGCACCTGTTCTATGAAGAGAAGGTAAAGGCAGAGAAGGCAGCAGCTCTCGAAAGCTAAGATCAGGAATAAGTACCTACAGTTTGTTCATTTGGCACCCATAAAACCAGATGGATCAAAAACCAGCCGTTATCCAGCGGCTGGTTTTTTTTGCCCGGCAGTCCTGTGCACCGCCAAAAACGTCCGGCGGACAGAGGATGATTTTGCACGATATAATGATCCATGATATAATATCAACGATATGATCTACGGATAGGGATCGATGTTTACAGCAATGATCCGGCACACCATTCTGAGGAGGATAAAATGAAAAGAAATCGTATTGTCGCACTTCTTATAGTTGTAATGATGCTGATGCTGGCCCTGACCGGCTGCGGTCAGGCGAAGCCGACTGCAGATGACGCCAAGGCTTATGTACAGGCTACACTGGACCTGCTCTGCACAGGTGACTATGATCACTCGATCGATCTGGCCGACGTAGAGGAAGGCGAGGAAGAAGCTGTCCGTGAGGAGATGTTTGCCGGAGTAAAAGAGGAGCTCATGAGTTCCGCAAATATCTCGGATGAGACTGCAGACGTGTTCCAGGAATTCATGTTCAAGTGCTTCGGCCTTGCAAAATATGAAGTCATGGATGCGGTTGAAACCGAAGACGGCGGATTCGATGTTACAGTCAGCGTTGAGCCTCTCAAGGCGTATGCAGGAGCCGATGAATTCATAGATGAATTGACGTTCGAAGATGTTGGCGTCACTGCCGAAGAGTTTTTGGCGCTCACTGCTGATGAGCAGCAGGATATCGTTCTCCGCGCTCTGTTCAACTTTCTCATAGGCAAGCTCGACACCCCGACATATGGGGATCCTACCGAAGTCGTCCTGCACTACGAGCTTCTTGACGAAGAGAACAACATGTACGGCTGTGATGAGGAGCAGGGAGAACTGTTCGCAACTACGGCGTTCTCATTTGACTGATCCGCAGATCATCGGGCCCATAGGGAACGGTGAGCATCACATTGTTTTTGCGCAAAATAAAACTACCGGCTGAGCCGGTAGTTTTTATTTGCTTCTGACTGTGTTAGCCGATGTATCTCGATTCGATGTAGTATCTCTTCTCGTTGGCTTCTCCCATGGAGAAAGTCTTCCTGGGAAGAGCTCCGTCCGCGGCTACTGCGGGGAAGAGCATGAACTTGTCCATGGCGGGAAGCATGAAGCCTGCGTTTCCTTCTCTGGAACCCAGGGATTCAACAGCTTTTGTGCCGTGGATGTAGTCGATGTCGCAGCTGTTTCTCTCCTTGACCATTACGTCCAGTGCGTTCTGAAGAGCGCCCACCTCCAGCTTGTTGGCAGGATCCTCGACGATGATCACACCGCGCTTCTCGCCTGTGATGTAGGGGATGGAGAAGCATCCTTCCTTTACGCAGCCTTCCTCTGCCAGGTAGGCGTTGCCGTTCTGCTCCCTGAGGAGTTCCACGGTCTCGTTGACCAGGTCCATTCCGGACTGACCCTTCTTCTGGAAGATCACTCTGTGGATGGGCTCGAAGACTATGCCTTCATCGTGGATGTTCTCGATCTCGCAGAGAGCGTATCTTGCGGGATGGTTTGCAGCTTCCTCGGGAGTCAGTGTCTTCTTGAGGTTCTCCCAGTTGGTCTTGGCTGTTGCCAGGGAGTGGTTGCCGTCTCCCATAGCCTGGAAGATGACGTTGCCGTCGCCGTACTTCTCAACTGCTTTGTCGTAGAGAACGCTGAGGGCTTCTTTTGCGCCCTCGAGGTCGGCCTCTCTGATGAATGAACCGGTGATGTGCCCGCCGTTCATCATGAGGTCTGTATCGTAGATCTGTTCCTGAGGAGCGTTAACCAGCGGTTCGATCACGCTCTTCTCGGGGTCATCGATGAGGATGAGGATGTGGGGAAGCTCTACGGGAGCGCCCTCACGGATCCTGAGACGGGGCGGGATACGCTCGATGACGGTACCCTCTGTCGCTCTGGTGAGAGACTTGGATCCCTTGTTGAAGTCATAAGCCTCGAGGTCGGTGGCGATCACCAGACCGATACGGCTTCTTCCCTCGGCCGTACGCTTTACCAGCATGCAGCCGCTGGGCATGGTCCTCAGCGTTCCATCGTTCAGGTACTGATCCATGGACGCTCTGATGGCCTTGATCTTCTCGGCTTCGCCGTCTTTTCCGAGGTATATCTCGGGGAGCATCAGTCTGAGAGTCGAAGGAGCGTCTCCGACTATGGATTCAACTTCATCCCAGTATTCAGGCTCGGAAGTGTACTGGTCGCAGGCGACGACCGCCCACTTGCTGTAGTCCGTTCCCTCCTTGGGAAGCATTATTTCGGGAATATGGAAACCAAAGGTCCCCCAATCATATTTTGCCATTGTCTCTCTCCTTTTTAAAAATAGACATATTCGTAATTTCATTATATCCACAGGCAGGAAAAAATGCAACGGGAAAGAGGACTGCCCCGCTGCCTGCGGCACTCTCTTTTTATGTTGGAATTGTGCCCGATATATGATATAATTCAACTAGGTATAAGTAAATGTACCCGGACATCCCGGGGAGGTAAGAATGACTTTATTGAAATATATTTTCGCAGGTCTTGTCACCATACCGGTGGCTGTAGCAGCGTTCATATTACTGAGAAATCTGGCGAGGGAGATATACAGGAAACCATGAGAGGTCTGTTCGTTACGGTTGAAGGGCCTGACGGGTCCGGTAAGTCCACCCAGGTGGAGAACATCAGGAAATTTTTTGAAGACAGAGGTATGGACGTGATCCTCAGCAGAGAACCGGGAGGAACGGTGATCGGCGAGAGGATCAGGAACATCATCCTGGACAAGGATCTCAAGGAGATGGATCCCATGACGGAGGCCATGCTCTATGCGGCGTCCCGCTCTCAGCACGTGGCTCAGGTCATAGCTCCCGCCCTCAGCCAGGGCAAGGTGGTGGTCTGCGACAGATTCGTGGACTCCTCCTTGGCGTACCAGGGATTCGGACGCGGTCTGGGTGAGGCTGTGGCAGTGATCAACAGCTACGCCATCAGGGACTATATGCCTGACATGACATTCCTCATGAAGCTGGACCCGGAGGCGGGCATCCACAGGATCGAGAGAAGCAGAGCCGAGCAGGACAGACTGGAACAGGAGAAACTCACCTTCCACAAAAAAGTCTACGAAGGCTTCCTTGAACTGGAGAAGGAGCATCCGGACAGGATCGTGGGAATTGATGCATCGCTTCCGAAGGACCGGATAAGGGATCTCATATTCGCTAAGCTGGAGGAACTCTTAGGATGACTCCTACGGAAAGGATCAAAAGATCCATACTGAACGGCACAGTGTCACACGCATACATCTTCGAAGGGAGCAGGATCTCGGGAAGAGAGGACGCGGCGCTGAGTTTTTTGCGCGCTCTTTCGGGGCGGATGGATCTGGAGAACGACCCGGATTTTTATGAGGTCAGGGCGGACCAGGGCAAGGGCCGCACTGTTAAGAGCATCAAGGATCAGGACATGGAGGACCTTCAGGCCAGGCTTGCCATGAAGCCTCAGGGAGACAGGAACCTTGCGCTGATCAGGGATGCGGACACCATGACGGTGAGAGCTCAGAACAGGTTTCTCAAGACCCTGGAGGAGCCTCAGAAGGGCACGGTCATAATACTTCTTTCGGAAAACACGGAGAACCTGCTGGAGACCATCAGATCCAGATGTGTGATCTACAGGTTTTACGACGGGAACAAAAGCGATACGGTTTCCTTCGATGACATGAATGACCTTCTGGAGAAGGTGATCAGACGCGGATCTTTCCACGAGATCCGGCAGGCGGTGTCTAAGGAGATCAGAGGAAGGGAGGACGCCATGTGCTTCCTGGACCTTCTGGAAAACAAACTCAGAAACATAATGATAGGCGAGGATGCCGACTCTCAGTACATGAACAGACAGTCGGCCATAAGAGCCATAGAATTAACGGAGCAGACCGCGCGGGACATCAGGGGCAATGCAGTTCCCACCTACGCGGTGAAAGGATTAGCTCTCAAAATACAGGAGAACAGCAGATGGTAACAGTAATTGGGGTCAGATTCAAGCAGGCGGGCAAGGTATACTACTTCGATCCCGGCGAGCATGACCTTAAAATAGGAGATAACGTAATAGTCGAGACGGCCAGGGGAACCGAATTCGGAGAGGTGTCCATGGCCAATACTGAAGTGCCCGAAAGTGGCATAGTGGCGCCTCTCAAACCAATTATCAGGATCGCCACGGAGCAGGATTACATCAGGCACGAGGAGAACGAGAAGAAGAAGGCCAAGGCCATGGAGCTCTGCCAGGAAAAGATCGACAAGCGCGGTCTGGACATGAAGCTGGTGGACGTTGAATACACCTTCGACAATTCAAAGGTGATCTTCTACTTCACAGCCGACGGCAGGGTGGACTTCAGAGAACTGGTGAAGGATCTGGCGGGAGTCTTCAGAATGAGGATAGAACTGAGACAGATCGGCGTCAGGGACGAGGCCAAGATGCTGGGAGGCATAGGCTCCTGCGGCAGATCTCTCTGCTGCAATTCCTGGCTGGCTGATTTCGAGCCGGTGTCCATCAAGATGGCCAAGGTCCAGAATCTGAGTCTGAGCCCCACCAAGATCTCCGGCATCTGCGGCAGGCTCATGTGCTGCCTCAAATTCGAGAACGACGTCTATACGGACCTGAGGAGAAACATGCCGGAAGTGGGCGAACAGGTGAGGACTCCCGATGGACTGGGCAAGGTGGTGGATACCACAGTGCTGGAGGGCAAGGTCAAGGTAAGATTGTATATAGACGATCCGAAAAACGACAGCGACGAACCCGGCGAGAAGCTGAGCGCCGACATATATACCTTCACAAAAGACGAGATCAGAAGGATCAACAAGCGCTTCAAGAAGAG